>DASZFX010000325.1:0-4618 GCA_035939375.1 Roseiarcus sp. | reverse complement strand
CCTGAGAGCGCGGCTCACCCGTTCGGCGACGCCGCTCGCCGATAGCGGGCGGCGCCGTGGCGGGACAGCACCCTTTAGTCGCCGCCGATCTCGCCACGGATCGCGCCGAGCGCGAAAGCATAGCCCAAGGCGACGTCCTCGAGCTGGTCGAAGCGGCCGGAGAGGCCGGCGTGGCCGGCGCCCATGTTCACATGCAGCAAGGCGGGCCCGCCGCCGGTCGAGACTTCGCGAAGCCGGGCAATCCACTTGGCCGGCTCCCAATAGGTGACGCGGGGGTCGGTCAGGCCAGCCAGCGCCAGGATCGCCGGATAAGCTTGCTTTGCGACATTGTCATAGGGGCTATAGGCGCAGATTGTCTCGAAGGCCGCGCGATCGAGGATGGGATTACCCCATTCGAGCCATTCGGGAGGGGTGAGCGGCAGGCTCGCGTCGAGCATCGTGTTGAGCACATCGACGAAGGGCACGTCGGCGATGATCGCGCGAAAAAGGCCCGGCGCGCGATTGGCGACGGCGCCCATCAGCATACCGCCCGCGCTGCCGCCCTGAACGACGACTTTGCCCTTGGCGGCGAAGCCGCGATCGACGAGATGCTGCGTGGCGGCGATGAAATCGCCGAAAGTATTCGGCTTCCTGGCGAGCTTGCCTTCTTCGTACCAGCGCCAACCCTTATCCGTGCCGCCGCGCACATGCGCGATCGCAAAGACAAAGCCGCGATCGACGAGCGACAAACGGTTTGTCGAGAAGGCGGCGTCGATCGCCAGCCCATAGGCGCCGTAGCCATAGACGAGCAGCGGCGCCGTGCCGTCGATCGGCGTATCCTTGCGGTAGAGGAGCGAGATCGGCACGCTTTCGCCGTCCGCCGCCGCGGCGAAGACGCGCCGCGTTACGTAGTCGCTCGAGTGAAATCCCTTCGGCGCCATCTGGCGTTTGCGCAAGACCCGTTCACGCGTCGCCATATCGTAGTCATAGATTTCGCGCGGCGTTGCCATCGACGAAAAGGAAAAGCGCATGACCGATTGGTCGAATTCGAAGACATTCTCGAAGGCGAGCGAATAGGCCTCGGCGTCGAAGGCGACGCTATGCTCTTTTCCGCTCTCCAACTCATGGATGACGATGCGGGGCAGGCCGTCCTCGCGTTCAAGCCGCGCCAGAAAGCGCTTGAACAAGGCGGTCGCCACGATCAGACGGCCGGCTTTATGCGCGATCAAGTCGCGCCAGTTCTCGACGCCCGGCGCTTCGCGCGGCGCCGTCACGATCTTGAAGTCGGCGGCGCCGTCGCTGTTGGCGCGAATGAAGAACTTCTCGCCGTGATCCATGATGTCGTAGCGAAGGCCCGGACGGCGCGGCGCAATGAGACGCGGCGGCGCGGTCGGATCGTCCAGTTCGACGACATGGCTTTCGGACGAATCATGGCCATGCACGGAAATGATCGCCAATCGACCGAACCGGGTCGGCGATACATTGATGAACCAGGCTGGATCGGCCTCTTCGAAGATGACCCGATCGGCGCTGGTCGGCTCGCCGAGCCGATGCAAGAGAACGCGCCAAGGCCGATGGTTCTCGTCGATCGCGACATAGAGAAAGCCGAGAGAATCTCGCGTCCAGACTGCGTGGCCGGTGCAATTCTCGACGCGGTCTTCAAGATCGGCGCCTGAGGCGACGTCGCGCACATGGATGGCGAAAAGTTCGGACCCTTTGTCGTCGGCGCTCCAGGCGATCTTTCGATGGTCGGGCGCGTGACGGGCGTCGAAAAGCTGGAAAAAGGTCTTGCCCGTCGCCAGCGCGTCGCCGTCGACGAGGATCGTCTCTTTGCCGCTGCCTCGCGGGGTGCGGCAAAAAATCCGATGCTGGCCGCCGCGACGATAGCGCGTGTAATAGGCGTAAGCGCCATCGGGCTGCGGCGCCTCGCTGTCGTCCTCCTTGAGGCGGGCGCGCATTTCGCGCGCCAGCCCCCGCCGCAGCGTTTTGAACGGGGCGAGGACGCGCGCCGAATAGGCGTTCTCGGCCTCCAGATGACGGCGAATGGGCGCGGGGAGCCGCGCCGGCTCGCGCAGCACCTCGCGCCAATTCTCGGCCTTGAGCCAGGCGTAATCGTCGACCCATTCGACGCCATGGGCTGAGCGTCGCTCGGGCGCCTTTGCGGCCTTGGGCGGCGCTTCGGCGCCGGGATTGCTCTTGGCTAATGTCATCGTCCGTTCAAGCATGGGTAGGGTTGAAGCCTTGTCTCGTCGCCTTGTCACCCGCCCGTCGCCTCATGCTTGCCATGCGCGGGCCTCATGGGGAAGCCTTCTGCGGAGGCCCCTGCCACGAGGCGGATATTGTGTCGAAGCAGGACAAGGCGCATATATGTAGTGGGCGTCGCTGGAAGCCGTTGCGACAAACCCGAGCGATAAGAAGACAAGAAAAGATGTACGAGCCGCCGCTTCACAAGAAGGAAAGCCTGGAGGCCCAGCACGCGCTGATCCGCAGCCAGCCGCTCGGCGTGCTGGTCAGCAAAGGGCCGGATGGGCTCGAGGCCAATGCGATCCCGTTTCTGATCGACGCTTCAGCTTCGAAGCTCGGGACCCTGCGCGCCCATATGGCCCGCGCCAACCCGCAATGGCGCAGCTTAGGCGCGGCCGATGAGGCGCTCGTCGTTTTCCAGGGGCCGGATCGTTACATCTCGCCCAATTGGTACGCGACGAAACGCGACACCGGCAAAGTCGTGCCGACCTGGAACTACGTGATGGTGCAGGCGCGCGGCCGGCCGCGGGTGATCGAGGATCCCGAATGGCTGCGCGCGCAGATCGAAGAATTGACGCGAACGCACGAAGGGCGGCGCCCCGCGCCCTGGGCCGTCTCCGACGCGCCCGCCGACTTCGTCGCCATGCAGGTCAAGGCGATCGTCGGCGTCGAGATCGAGATCGCCCGCATCGCCGGCAAATGGAAGGCGAGCCAGAACCGCCCCGCCGCCGATCGCGAGGGCGTCATCGAAGGCTTGACGGCGGAAGGCGAGCCGATGGCGCTCGACATGGCCGAAATCGTGCGCGGCGAGGGCGGGAAAAGCTAAGGCTTGATGAAATCATAGAGTTAGCGGCGCAGACGCAAGAACTCCGGGGCCTCGCGGGTCGCGATCTGATCGCGCGGGCGCGGCAGGCCGATTTGAAGCTCGACGCCGATGCGGCCGGGGTGCGGCAGGAGGCCGATGACGCGATCGCCCAGATAGATCGCCTCTTCGAGATCATGGGTGACGAAAAGCACGGTGGCGCCGCTTGCGGCGACGAGCTTGAGCAATTCATCCTGAAGCTCTTGGCGCGTCATCGCATCGAGCGCGCCGAACGGCTCGTCCATCATCAAGGCGACCGGCTCTTGCGCGAGGCAGCGGGCGATCTGCAAGCGCTGCTGCATGCCGCCCGACATTTGCGAAGGGTATTTGTCGGCCGAATTCGGCAGGCCGACTTTTGCGAGCAGCGCCGCGATGCGTTCGGCGCGGATCGCCCGCGGCGTTCCCACCGCCTCGAGCGCGAGCGAGACATTGCCGGCGGCGGTGCGCCAGGGCAGCAGCGCCTTGCCATAATCCTGAAAGACGATGGCGACGTCGCGCCGCGGTCCCTTGAGCGGCGCGCCGGCGAAAGCAATTTCGCCGGCCGTCGGCGCGAGCAAGCCGGTGGCGACGCGCAAAGCCGTGGTCTTGCCGCAGCCGGATGGGCCGACGACGCAAACGATCTCGCTTCGTGCGATCGTCAGGTCGAGCTTTTCGAGCACGAGCTTGCCGCTGAACGCCAGATCGACCTTCGAAAAAGACAGGAGCGCTTCGGCCGAGGCGTTCATGCGCCCGCCTTGGAGTCGTTCGGATAGACCAGCGCCAAGGTCGAGGCGAGATGGGCGGCGAGTTTCGTGGTCGCATCCTTGGCGCGCCGTGCGAGAACGAGATCGGCGAGCGCCTCATGCTCTCTGAGAAAGCCGGCGGGCTCCTCGAAAGTACGCATCATCACCCGACGATAGCGATAGGCCTGGTCGTAAAGATTCGAATGCGCGCTCAGCATCCGCGGCGAGCCGCAGGCGGCGATGAGCGAGGTATGAAAACCCTTGTGCAGGGCGTCGAAATCGGCGCGGCCTTCGCGAACCGCCGCGCCGTTCTTCTGGACGTAGCGTCGCAATTGATGCAGGGCCGCGACGATCCCTCCCTCCCAGGCGCCGTCGCCGCGTTCGAGGCTCCGGCGCAGAGCCTCGCATTCGATGAGGCTGCGCAGATGCGTGATGTCCTCGAGATCGGCGCGTGAGACTTCGCTGACGCGAAAGCCGCGCTGGCCGATGGCGACGATCAATCCGCGCGCGACAAGCCGCGACAATCCTTCGCGGATCGGCGTTGCGCCGATCCCGTAGCGCAAGGCGAGGTCGGCGATCGCGAGCCGCGCGCCCGGCGCGAAAGCGCCGCCGACAATGTCGGCTTCGACCAGCGCCGCCGCGCGCTCGCTCAATGTGTCGCCGGCAACCTGCCTGTCGAGGACGGTCTCCGTCATTTCAGGACGATCTTCGCCGGATCGATCTGAGTCTGGAGCATATTCTGCTGTTTCATGACTTCCAGCCACCAAACCTGGCCATCCGGCTTGACGTCCGGCGCGGCGACATTCGGACG
>DASZFX010000324.1:0-7843 GCA_035939375.1 Roseiarcus sp. | reverse complement strand
CGCGCGAAATTCCTTCGATCTTGAAGCCGACGCTCTCGTAGGCGCGGCGGGCGCGGGTATTGTCGGGGAACAAGCCGAGCGAAAGCCGATAGGCTTGCGTCTCTTCGAAAACATTGTCGAGGATGAGATTGAGGAACGCTTTGCCGAAGCCAAGGCCGGCGTTGGCGACGGCGATGCGCTTGATATGTGCGACCCGCTCGGGCCCGTCCCAGCCGCGAAGAATCGCAAAACCCATCGGCTCGCCGTCACGGCATGCGAGAAAGTAAGCGTGGCTTTCGCTTTCCATTGCTGCGCGGTGCCAGGATTCTTCAGAGCGTCCGACGAGCGTCTCGTAACCCTCCATCCTCTCGCAAGCCATGATGAAAGGAATGTCGGCCGCCGTCGGCCGCGCGAGGCGCAGCATCCCCGGCGCGTCTTGCGTCACCCCTGCCGTCTCTCCCACATGACGGCGCCGATCATCGACAGGACCTCGACGCCGCTCTGATTGACCCCGAATGTGCGGCTGGCGACGAGGCCCCATTGCGGACGCTTGGTCTCGGACAGGCTCTCGACGCGACCCGAATAGACGATGCGATCGCCCGGCCGCACCGGCGCCGGCCAGCGCAATTCGCGCACGCCCGGCGACACGCCGATTTTCGGCAAGGCCTCGCCGCGAGCGGCGCTTGCCGCTCGTTGGCGCTCGCGATGATCGACGATGAGGCGCATGCATGCGCCCGCCGTGTGCCAGCCCGAGGCGATCAGCGAGCCGTAGATCGAGGCTTTGCCGGCCTCTTCGCTCAGGTGAAAGGGTTGCGGATCATAGAGGATGGCGAAAGCGATGATCGCCTCCTTGGTGAAGACATGGGCGCCGAGTTGGGTCTCGGCGCCGATCCGCAGGTCTTCGAAGAAAAGGCTCATCGCGCCGCGCCCTCCGCGACGGGACGCCGCTCCACGAGAGCGATGAGCGTTTCGGTCATCACCGTCTCGCCCTTCTGATTGAAGACCTCGAAAGCAAAGTCGACGATTCCCAGTCCGGGGCGCGATTTCGACGGCCGCGCGGCGGCGATGGTGCACTTTGCCGTCAGACGATCGCCTGGTCGTACCGGTCTCGTCCATTTGATTTCTTCGACCCCGAGACCGCCCTGGCTCGCCATGCGCTTCAGGAATCCATCGTAGTTCATCCGGTGCAACATGACGGCGGTGTGCCAACCCGAGGCGATCAGGCCGCCGGCCATCGTCGCTTGCGCCGCGCGTTCGTCGAGATGGAAAGGCTGCGGGTCGAATTGCTCGGCGAACGCCTTGATCCGCAGAGTATTGACTTCGAAATCGCCGTATTGGCGAATCTGGCCGACCGGAAAATCCTCGAAATAGAGTCTATCCATCGCGCCGCTCCCGCCGATCAATTGGCGAATCTGAAATGCAGCACGTCGCCGTCGGCGACGACATAGTCCTTGCCTTCCAGCCGGAACTTGCCAGCTTCGCGCGCGCCCGCTTCGCCGCCGCCCGCCACATAATCCTCATAAGCGATCGTCTCGGAACGGATGAAGCCTTTCTCGAAGTCGCTGTGAATGACGCCGGCCGCCTGTGGCGCCTTCGCCCCTCGCTCCACCGTCCAGGCGCGCGCCTCCTTCGGCCCGACTGTGAAGAAGGTGACGAGATGGAGCAATTCATAGCCGGCCCGGATCACGCGATTGAGTCCCGGCTCTTTCAGCCCGACCGCATCGAGATAGTCCTTTTGCTCCTCGGCCGGGAGCAGCGCGATTTCGCTTTCGATCTTGGCCGAAACGACGACGGCGATCGCCCCCTCCTTGGCGGCCTGTTCGGCCACCAGACCGGAATATCGATTGCCTTTGTCAGCGCTCGCCTCTTCGGCATTGCAGACATAGAGCACCGGCTTCGATGAGAGCAGGCCCAGCGCCTGGAAGGCTCGCCGCTCCTCCAGCGCGACCCCGGCCGCGCGCGCCGGGCGCCCTTCCCGCAATTCGGCGAGGCAGCGGTTGACGAGATCCAATGTCTCCTTCGCCTCCTTGTCGGCGCCCTTCGCCTTCTTTTCGAGCGAGACGACGCGGCGTTCGAGACTCTCGAGATCGGCGAGCATTAGTTCCGTCTCGATCGTTGCGACGTCGGAAATCGGATCGATCCGGCCCTCGACGTGGGTCACGTCGCCATCCTCGAAACAGCGCACGACATGGGCGATCGCGTCGCATTCACGAATATTGGCGAGGAATTGATTGCCGAGCCCCTCGCCCTTGGAAGCGCCGCGCACCAAACCGGCGATGTCGACGAAGGTCAACCGGGTCGGGATGATCTCCTTTGAGCTGGCGATCCTGGCGAGCCTCGCCAGGCGCGGGTCCGGCACGGCGACGTCGCCGACATTCGGTTCGATCGTGCAGAACGGATAATTCGCCGCCTGCGCCGCCGCTGTCTGCGTCAGAGCGTTGAATAGCGTCGACTTGCCCACATTGGGCAGCCCGACGATGCCGCATTTGAAACCCATGGGGAAAAGCGCCCGTTTCGCTCGTTCGAGGCGGCGCTATGCGGGGCGGCGGCGAAAAAGGCAAGGGGCCGGCGCATGGTCCCTCGACGTCGCGGCCCCACCCTTGTTGCGTCGCAACACACGCCTTATCTCTGGGCGTCGCAACTTACCTTCAGGACGCATCCGTTTCATGCCGACGCTCTTTGACCCAATCGCCATCGGCGATCTTCGGCTTCCCAACCGCATCTTCATGGCCCCGCTCACGCGCAATCGATCGGACGGTCGAGGGCGCGTCCCCAACGCCTTGATGCGCGACTATTACGTCCAACGCGCTTCGGCGGGACTCATCGTCTCCGAAGCGACTTCGGTGACGCCGCTCGGCGTCGGCTATCCGCATACGCCCGGCGTCTGGTCGCAAGAGCAAGTCGCGGGCTGGCGTCTGATCGCCGACTGGGTGCATCAAGCGGGTGGGCGAATATTCCTCCAGCTCTGGCATGTCGGGCGCATTTCCGATCCGAGCTATCACGACGGCGCGCTTCCCGTCGCGCCGAGCGCGATCGCTCCGAAAGGCCATGTGAGCCTTTTGCGCCCCGAGCGTCCCTATGCGGTTCCGCGCGCGCTCGAAACCGATGAGATCCCAGGCGTCGTCGAGGCGTTCCGCAAAGGCGCCCAGAACGCCATGGCCGCAGGCTTCGATGGCGTCGAAATCCATGGCGCCAACGGCTATTTGCTCGATCAATTCCTCCAGGACGCCAGCAACAAACGCGAGGATCGCTACGGCGGCCCGATCGAGAACCGCGCCCGCCTGATGCTGGAAGTCGCCGACGCCGTCATCTCGGTCTGGGGCGCGAGCCGCGTCGGGATGCATCTGGCGCCGCGCGGCGACGCCCACGACATGGGCGACAGCAATCTTCCAGCGACGTTCGGTTATGTCGCGCGCGAACTCGGCAAGCGAAAGATCGCCTTCATCTGCGCGCGCGAATCGACGATTGCGCCGCGGCTCGGACCGCAACTCAAGGCCGCTTTCGGCGGCGTCTATGTCGCCAACGAGGGGTTCAGTCGCGAGAACGCCGACGCGATTCTGTCCGCCGGCGAGGCGGACGCGGTCGCCTTCGGTAAGCTCTTCATCGCCAATCCCGATTTACCGCGCAGATTTGCGCTCGGCGCGCCGCTGAACCGATGGAATTCGGCGACTTTCTATAGCGAGGGTCCGGCAGGCTATGTCGACTATCCGACGCTGCCCGAGGCGGCGGAGTAGCCAATCGTCGAGGCCGATCGGGCGAGCGGATCCGCGTCGCTCACCCGATCATCCCGCGGGCAATAATCATGCGCATGATCTCGTTGGTGCCTTCGAGAATCTGATGCACGCGCAGGTCGCGCACGATTTTCTCGATGCCATAATCGGCGAGATAGCCGTAGCCGCCGAGCAATTGCAGCGCATCATTGGCGCCGGCGAAGCCGGCGTCGGTCGCCACTCTCTTGGCCATGGCGCAAAGACGCGTCGCGTCCGGCGCCTTGGCGTCGAGCGCAGAAGCCGCGCGCCAAAGAAGAGAGCGCGCCGCCTCCAGCGAAGTCGCAATATCGGCGAGGCGAAACTGCAGCGCCTGGAAGTCGATGATCGGTCGGCCGAAAGCCTTGCGCTCGCGCATATAGTCTAAGGCCTTGGCGAGCGCGGCTTCGCCGCCGCCCAAAGCGCAGGCGCCGATATTGAGCCGTCCGCCGTCGAGGCCCGCCATGGCGATCTTGAAGCCCTGGCCCTCCTCGCCGACCAGATTCTCGGCCGGTACGCGCGCGCCCTCCATGATCACCTGTCGCGTCGGCTGAGTGTTCCAACCCATCTTGCGTTCGTTGGCGCCGAAGGAAAGGCCGGCCGTACCTTTCTCGACGATAAAGGCCGAGACGCCGCCGGCCCCGTGGCTCCCGGTTCGCGCCATGACGAGGTAGAGATCGGCCGCGCCGGCGCCGGAGATGAATTGCTTGACGCCGTCGAGCACATAGGCCGAATTGCCGTCGCGGCGCGCCCGCATCTTCAGGGCCGCGGCGTCGGAGCCGGCGCCAGGTTCGGTCAAGCAATAGCTCGACAGATGCTCCATCGTCGCGAGCTTCGGCATGAAGCGCGCGATCAGCTCCGGCGAGCCGAAGCGGTCGATCATCCAGGCGACCATATTGTGAATCGAGAGATAAGCCGCCGTGCTCGGGCAACCCGTCGCCAAGGCCTCGAAAATCAGCGCGGCGTCGAGCCGGCTCATCCCCGCGCCACCGCTCTCTTCGCGGACATAAATCGCGCCCATTCCAAGCGCGGCGGCTTGGCGCAATTCATCGACCGGAAAATGCTTGGCTTCGTCCCAGGCGATGGCGTTCGGCGCGAATCGCTCGTCGGCGAATTTCTTCGCCATGTCGCGGATGGCGCGGTGATCGGGGGAAAGCGAGAAAGCGTCAGTCACCCGCGCTCCAATCAGCAAGATGTACGGCCGAGCGCGAGCGCCCGCTTTTCGCCGCGCTTTCGACAAGCGGCCGATCGAGCGTCACCAAGAGCGCGTCGCGACGCAGGGCCAGCGCAACAATCATAAACGCTGTGATCAATCTCGCGCGCCAGTTCGAGCGCCGGCGCCGCCAATTCGGATAAATCGACGAATTCCGGGATGAAGCGACGGATTTCTTTCATCGCGACGCCGGTCAGCTCAGCGGCCGTCTCGCCGCGACGAGTCTTCTCCCATAGACCATTCGCCATCTCGGCGAGAAGCAATGAGGGCGCGATCAGGTCTTGCCGACTGCGTATCAAACGGTTCGCAGCCGTCGTCTCGGCTTCGCGTGCGAACCAGCATAGGGCGACGCTGGCGTCGACTACGATCTGGCTCACCGATCGCGATCTTCCCGAATGAACGTCGCGGGGTCGGAGCGAGCCCCGACGGGCGTTAGACTCTGAAACCACTCGGCGACGGCCAGACGCTCTTCGGGCGCATGGGGCGCAGCCCGCTCGATGACGTTCCGCAATTCCTGTTCGAGCGAGCGGCCGTGCGCTTTTGCGCGGGCGCGATGCGCCTCGACAACCGCGTCAGGGATATTCCGAATGAGAACCTGCGCCATGCCGCCTCCATGCTATCATTCATGAAAGCATTCAAGGCCAGCATAGCGCAACACCGAATCGGGCTACGCGGACTAGCTCATTACCGGAATGCTGAAGCTTGCGCCCTCCTTCACGCCGGAAGGCCAGCGCGAGGTCACCGTCTTGGTCTTCGTGTAAAAGCGGATCGAATCCGGCCCGTGCTGGTTGAGATCGCCGAAGCCGGAGCGCTTCCAGCCGCCGAAAGTGTAGTAGGCGATCGGCACCGGGATCGGCACGTTGACGCCGATCATGCCGACCTGAACCTTGGAAGCGAAGTCGCGCGCCGCATCGCCGTCGCGGGTGAAAATCGCGACGCCGTTGCCGTATTCGTGGTCGTTGCAAAAGGCGAGCGCCTCGTCATAGGTCGCGGCGCGGGCGACGGAGAGGACGGGACCGAAAATCTCCTCCTTGTAGATGCGCATGTCGCGCGTCACGTGGTCGAACAGGCAGCCGCCCATGTAGAAGCCGTTCTCGTAGCCCTGCATCTTGAAGCTGCGGCCGTCGACGACGAGTTTGGCGCCTTCCTTGATGCCGACCTCGACGTAGTTCCTCACTTTGTCGAGATGAGCTTTCGTGACCAGCGGGCCGTAATCGGCGGAAGCGTCGGTCGAGGGGCCGATCTTCAGCGATTCGACGCGGGGAATAAGCCTTTTCACGAGTTCATCGCCCGTGCCCTTGCCGACAGGTACGGCGACCGAGATCGCCATGCAGCGCTCGCCCGCCGAGCCGTAGCCGGCGCCGATCAGCGCATCAACGGTCTGGTCCATGTCCGCATCGGGCATGACGACCATGTGGTTCTTGGCGCCGCCGAAACATTGGACGCGCTTCCCGGACGCACAGCCGCGCGTGTAGATATATTCGGCGATCGGGGTCGAGCCGACGAAGCCGACGGCCTTGATGTCGGGGTCGTCGAGGATGGCGTCGACCGCCTCCTTGTCGCCATTGACGACGTTGAGCACGCCGGGCGGCCCGCCCGCTTCGACGAACAATTCAGCGAGCCGCAGCGGCACCCCTGGATCGCGCTCCGACGGCTTCAGGATGAAGGCGTTGCCGCAGGCGATGGCCGGGGCCAGCTTCCAGAGCGGGATCATCGCGGGGAAATTGAAGGGCGTGATGCCGGCGACGACGCCAAGCGGCTGGCGCATCGAATAGGTGTCGATGCCTGGGCCGGCATTGTCGGTGAACTCGCCCTTCATCAAATGGGGCGCGCCGATCGCAAATTCGACGACCTCGACGCCGCGCTGGATGTCGCCGCGGGCGTCGGCGATCGTCTTGCCGTGTTCGCGGGCCAGAATGTCGGCAAGCTCGTCATTGTTCTTTGCGATGAGATCGAGAAATTTCATCAGCACGCGGGATCGTCGCTGCGGATTGGTCGCCGCCCAGCCAAGCTGCGCGGCCTTGGCGTTTTCAACCGCGGCGCGGACCTCGCCCTTGGAGGCCAGCGCCACTTTGGCGCGGACCACGCCGTCCATCGGCTGGAAGACGTCGCTCTCGCGCCCGGAAGTTCCGGCGACACGCTTGCCGCCGATGTAGTGCCCGTAATTGATCATAGGTCGCTCCTCGCTTCTCATTGTTGACGCCATTATTGATCAGGCTTTTTTGCACAGCAATTTACGTTTTCGCGCAGCACCCGTGCAATTATAGGCTAATTAGATTCATTCGAGATTGGTATGGCGCGCCCGCATCGTCTCGGCGGTCTCGCCGAGACGAGCCCGAAGCTTAAGGACGATGAGTTCGAACAGGACCATCTGCGCCGTCTCGAAAAGCGAACCCATCGGCAGCACAGAAACGCCCGCGGCCTGATCGTCGGCCATGGTCTGGGCGGGAATGTGAAAGACGACGTCGGCGCGCGCGGGCGTGCGCCCCTTTGGTTGGGCGGTCACGACAGCGATTTTCGCGCCGGCCTGGCGCGCCACCTCGATCAGGGCGTCGCCGATATTGGAGGCGCCGGGACCGGCGGAAACGATCAGCAAATCGCCCTGACCGACCGGCGGCGTGGTCATGTCGCCGACAAGATGGACGTCGCGGCCCATGTGAAACAAGCGCATTGCGAAACCGTCGATCTGTAGCCCTTCGCGACCGGCCCCATAGAGAACGATGCGCTTCGCCTTGACGATGGCCTCGACGAAAGCGTCTTCAGCGCCCGGCGCGAGACGCGCGAAGACCTTCGCCAAATCGCCGAGCGCGCGCTCGCCAAGCGCCGCCAGACTGGCCTCTTTTGCATCGCCCATCCGCGCTTCCTTCCCTCTTTCCATCGTCGCGCTTGCCGCGAAAAAAAGCGC
>DASZFX010000323.1:0-3469 GCA_035939375.1 Roseiarcus sp. | reverse complement strand
GACGGCGTTGGATTTTTTCGCAACGCGCGGCTTCGCTAACGCCAACACCGCCGATTTCGCAAAAGCCGCCGAGGTCTCCCACGGCACGGTGTTCCTCCATTTTCCGACCCGCGAGGCCTTGGTGCTGCGCGTGCTCGACGCTTTCGGAGATCGGCTCTCGGCCGCCTTCAAGGCGGCCATGCAGGGGGAGGCGAGTTTCGAGGGGGTCTTGCGCGCCCATCTCGCTGTGTTGCACGAATACGAGCTCTTTTACGCCCGGCTCGTCCAGGAGGGCCCGCTGCTGCCGCTGAAGGCGCGCAGCCTGCTCTTCATCCTGCACGCCTCGGTCTCGCACCGGATGAATCTCGTCGCAGAAAATGAGACGGCGGCCGGAACGATGCGCCGGATCGCGCCGCATCTCCTGTTCAACAGTTGGATCGCGCTTCTTCACTATTACATCGCCAATCGCGACGTCTTTGCGCCGGGCGAGTCCGTGCTCGCGGCCAAGGGCGACGAACTCGTCGCCCATTTCCTCGATCTCGTCCGGAAATAGGGGAGGGATGTCGTGACGGTGAAATGCGTTTCCTGCGGCTCCTGCGGCTTTCCAATGGAGAAGGAGGAGGACTTCGCGCTCGGCGATCCGAGCCAGCGCTATTGCCGCTATTGCACGGACGCGCGAGGGGCGCTGCTCCCTTACGAAGCCGTGCTCGCGACCAACGCGCGCTACTACGTCGAGTCGCAGGGCGTCAGTCCCGAGGCGGCCGAGGGCATGGCGGCGGCGCTGCTCGCCACGATGCCGGCCTGGCGCGACCGGCCGCACGCGTGACGTACGATCGTTTTCAAACCAAGGAGAGAGTCATGCTCGACCATATCGGCCTTCGCACCAAGAAGCTCGACGCGCTTGTCGGCTTCTACGAGACCTGCCTTAAGCCGCTCGGCTACGCCAAGCTTTCGGCCTATGACGGCGGCGCCGGCTTCGGCAAGAACGAGGTTCCCTCGCTATGGATCGGCGCCTCCAAGGACGGGCCGTCGAGCGTTCACCTTGCCTTCGAAAGCCCGACGCGCAAAGCGGTCGATGCCTTCTACAAGGCGGCGATGGAAGGCGGCGCCAAGGACAATGGCAAGCCGGGCGTTCGCGCAGATTACGGCGCGAGCTACTACGCCGCCTTCGTCATCGATCCCGACGGCAACAATATCGAGGCGGTCTGTATGAAAGCGTGAGGCGGCGTCCGCCATCGTTGCAAGAACGGCAGGGCGCGCTTGCGCGCCCTGTCAATTCAGACGCATGAAAGCGTGCGGGTAGGATTGACGACCATGATTGCGAGACTCTGGCGCGGATATACGACGCCTGAACACGCCGACGCCTATGAAGCCATGTTGAAGCCTGAACTGTTGCCGGGAATCGGAATGGCGAAGGGCTACAGAGGCAGCTATCTCCTGAAAAGGGCCGTCGGCGCCGAGACCGAGTTCGTCACGATCATGATTTGAGACTCGATCGACGCCATTCGCGCCATCGCCGGTTCCGACTATGACACCGCCGTCGTGCCCGAGGAGCGGCGCAAATATTTGACGAGATACGACGCCAGAGCGGCTCACTATGAGATCGCGGCGACCCATGGTTTTTCGGCAGGCTTTGCGGGCGAGCTTTAGCCATGTGCGGGCGGGCGGGGCGTTCGCGACCGTCAAGCCGACGCTACGAGAGTGCCGACCTTTACGCTCACGTGCTAAGAGCCGGCCATGAGGATCTTCTTGCTGACCGGCGCCGGCGTCTCGGCCGAGAGCGGCCTCGGAACGTTTCGCAATAGGGATCGGACGGGTATTTGGGCGCGGTTCGATCCGATGAAGCTCGCGACACCCGCCGCCTTTTCGCGCGAGCCCGACGAGGTCCATGCTTTCTACAATGCGCGACGGCGCAACCTGGCTTCCTGTTCGCCCAATCCGGCGCATTTCGCGATCGCCCGGCTCGAGGCGGGACTGAGCGCGCGCGGCGGCCAGCTCACGCTGGTCACGCAGAATATCGATGATCTTCATGAGCGGGCTGGCTCGCGCCAAGTCATTCATATGCATGGCGAGATGTTCAAGGCGCGCTGCACGGTTTGCGAACGCGTATCGATCTGGCGCGAGGATCTCGGCGTTGCGAGCCCGTGTCCGGGCTGCGCTCTTGCCGGCTTTATGCGCCCTCATGTCGTCTGGTTCGGCGAGACCCCGCTCGAGCTGACGGCGATCGCCGCCGCCTTGGCGCGGGCCGATCTCTTCGCGTCGATCGGCACGTCCGGCGCGGTCTATCCGGCGGCGGGCTTTGTCGAAACGGCGCGGGCCAACGGCCTCGCCACATGCGAACTCAATCTCGAACCGTCCGACAACGCCGACCGCTTCGGCGAGCGTCGCTATGGGCGCGCCAGCGAAACCGTTCCAGCCTGGGTGGAGGAGGTGCTTGCGGGCGAGGATGATGCTAGAGCGGCTGCAAAATAGGATCGAAGCGCGGGGCAGAACGTGGCGTCCCATCGAGCGTCCTGGGTCCTCGATTGACGGAGATGACGATGCGCCGAGCGGGATTGTTCGCACTTGCGCCTGCAGCGGCGCTCTTTCTCGCAGCCGGGGCCTGCGCGGCGTCGCAATCATGCCCGGACGTCGTCGAACAGGTCTGCGGCGCAAAGGGCGGCGAGCTCAAGATCTATGCGAATTCATGCGTCGCGGGTCGGGACGGGGCGACGAATATTGTCGCCGGGGAATGCGTGGACCCGCCGCTCGCTCATACGACCGTCTGCGCGGAAATCTACCTGCCGGTCTGCGCGTCGAAGGAGGGGGTTCGCCAGACCTATTCGAACGCGTGTTTCGCCAAGGGCGACGGCGCGACAATCGTCCAGGACGGCAAGTGTTGACGGGGAGATTAGCGCTTGCCGGAATCAATCGCCAACCGCAGCGCCAGGCCGGCAAGCACGCCGCCCATCAGCCAGCGCTGCAGGCGCGCCCAGAAAGGGCGCCTCGCGAGAAAAACCGCGATCGTTCCGGCGGCGAGGACATATGCCGCATTGAATGCGACGCTGATCGCGATCTGCAAGGCGCCAAGCGTCAGGGTCTGGCCAAGAATGTCGCCTGAGGCGCGGTCGACGAATTGCGGCAACAAGGAGAGATAGAGCGCGGCTATTTTCGGATTGAGCAGGCTGGTCAACAGGCCCATGGCGAAGAGCCGGCGCGGCAAATCCGGCGCGAGGGCGCGGATCTCGAAGGGCGAAACGCCGCCGGGCCTCAGCGCGCCCCAGGCGAGATAGGCAAGATAGGCCGCTCCGGCGAAGCGCAAGGCGTCATAGGCGAGGGGGACCGCAAAGATAAGCGCAGTAACGCCAAAGGCCGCGAAGAGAACATAGACGAGAAAGCCCAGCGCAACGCCGCCGAGCGAGACAAGGCCGGCCGCGCGCCCCTGGCAGATCGAACGAGAGACGACATAGGCCATGTTCGGCCCCGGCGTCAGCACCATGCCGAGCGCGAC
>DASZFX010000322.1:0-1700 GCA_035939375.1 Roseiarcus sp. | reverse complement strand
TACCACGATACCAGAGTCAGTCGAATTGGCCGCTGAGGTTGTAGCGGCATATATCTCGAACAACCCCCCGCAAAAGCCCTACTTGACTCTCCTTTTCAAGCGCCGGGCGCGAAGCGTAGCATGGTGATCGCCAGCACCGTCTTGCCGAGCTGAGCAGCTTGGATAAGCCGCGCCGCGTGCTCTATGACGGCGTCTGATCGCCGCCTCGCGTAGGCTGCGTCGGATTGGGGACAGAGCGGGCGCCGCATGGAGACGATAGCCCGACTCGCCCTCGATCCCGCAGCATGGGCGGCGCTCGCGACCCTGATCGTGATGGAGGTCGTGCTCGGGGTCGACAATCTCGTCTTCATCGCGCTTCTGTCGAACCGGGTCGAGGAGAGCCGGCGGGCGCTGGCGCGCGGTCTCGGCCTGGCGCTTGCCCTAATTTTCCGGCTAGCGATGCTGGCCGCCGCGGCGGCGATCGTGCGCGTCACCGGGCCGCTGACGACAGTCTTCGGCCATCCCTTTTCCCTTCGCGACCTTTTGCTTCTGGCGGGCGGGCTCTTTCTGGTCTGGAAAGGGACGATTGAGATACATGAACGGATCGATCCCGACGAAGCGAACGACGACGCGACGAAAGGCGCCCGGCTCGGCGTCGGGTCGGCGCTCATCCAGATCGTCCTCATTGACATTGTCTTTTCGGTCGACAGCATCATCACGGCGGTCGGCATGACGAACGAGTTTCCGATCATGGTGATCGCCGTTGTATTCGCGGTGGGGGTGATGATGGTCGCCTCCGGGCCGCTCGCCGGCTTCATCCGCCGCAATCCGACGGTCCTCATGCTGGCGCTGAGCTTTCTGCTGATGATCGGAATGGCGCTGATCGCCGACGGTTTCGGCTTCCATATCGAAAGGGGCTATATTTATGCCGCCATGTTCTTCTCATCGCTGGTCGAAGCGCTGAACACGCTCGCGCGGCGCAACGCGAGGCGACCGTCTTGACCCTGTCCTCACTTCTCCTTTTCGCGGCCGTCTACTTCGCCGCCGTCGCCACGCCCGGGCCCGGGATCGCGGCGCTCATCGCGCGCGTGCTGGGCCACGGTCTCAAGGGCGTTGCGCCGTTCATCGCCGGCTATGTGGTCGGCGACATGATTTGGCTCGTACTGGCGGGAACGGGCCTGAGCGTGGTCGCCCACGCCTTCGCCGGCCTTTTCGTCGCGATCAAATATGCCGGCGCCGCCTATCTGCTCTACCTGGCCTGGGCGATGGCGACAGCGTCCGGCGCGACGGGCGTTTCGGCGCCCGCCGCCTCGAGCGGCTGGCGCGCCTTCTTCGGCTCGCTGTCGCTGACGCTCGGCAATCCGAAGGTGATGATCTTCTTCCTCTCGATCATGCCGCTCGTCGTCGACGTCAGGACCCTGACGCCGGCGGCGTTGGTCGAGCTCGCCGCCGCCTCGGCTCTCATCATTTCGGCGACGCTCGCGGCCTACGCGCTCGCCGCCAACCGGGCGCGCACATTTTTGCGCTCGACGCGCGCCATGCGCATCGCCCATCGCGCCGCGGGCGGAGTCATGGCCGGCGTCGCGGTCGCCGTCGCGACGAGGTGAGCATGTCGGATCTCCTGGCGATCGGCGAGGCGCTCGTCGAACTCAATCAGCCGAGCGAGGGCGCGGCCTTCGTGCAGGGCTTTGGCGGCGACACCTCGAATGCGATGATCGCCG
>DASZFX010000321.1:0-16009 GCA_035939375.1 Roseiarcus sp. | reverse complement strand
CGGCGCTCAACCCGATCTATGGCGCCGACAAGGTCGTGCGCTTCATCATGGGACTTGCGACGAAGTTCGACTTCCGCCCGACGCTCCGATGGCAAGCAACCGAGATCAACGGGCGCCCGGCGCTTGTCAGCATCGCAGAGGGCGATCCCATGACCGCCATTACGCTGGAGACCGACGGCGCGCGCATCACGGCGATCTATGTGCAGCGCAATCCCGACAAGCTTGCCAGGCTGTCGCGGATCATCGACTGGCAAGGGGACGCGCGAGCGGCCCCGTGAAGGCTCTCGCCCTCAACCCTTCGCGTCGACAAAGCGCAAGCCGTTTAGGAGCGCGCCGGCGTGGCGCAGCGACGCGCCGGTCGCTGCGGCCATCTGCGGCAGTGTCAGCCATTCGAGCGTCCAAGCCGCGCCGGAGCGTTCGTTTTCATGGACCAGCGCCTGGTGCTCGGCGCCGAGCAGGGCGGCGTTGAAACGGGCGAGCGCGACGAGGACTTCGGCGCGCACCGGATTGGATTTGTGCGGCATAGCCGAAGAGCCGCCGCCCTCGGCGAGCTTGACTTCGCCGATCTCGTTCTGCGCCATCAAGGCGACGTCTTGCCCGATCTTGCCGAGCGCGCCTGCGACGAGCGACAGCCAGGAGGCGAATTCCGCCAGGCTGTCGCGCTCGGCGTGCCAACAAGGCGCGGCCGCGAGATCGAGGCGGCGCGCGAGTTCCGCGACGATCGTCTCACCCTTGCCGTTCAATCCGTCGCGCGCGCCGACCGCGCCGCCGAATTGCACGACGGTGAGACGCGGCTTCAAGGCGGCGAGCCGCTCGCGATGGCGCTCCAGCGGTTCGCGCCAGACGCGCAACTTGTCCGCCGCGCGGATCGGCAGCGCGCGCTGCATGCGCGTGCGCCCCATCAGGGGAACCTCGCCCTGCTCGCGTTCGATGCCGCGCAGAGTCGCGATCAGCGCTTCCAGCCGCTTGTCGAAGAGCGCAAGCAACGGCTTCAGCCGCAGTGCGAGGCTGGTATCGATCACGTCCTGGCTGGTCGCGCCGCGATGGACTTGCGCGGCATGAGGTTCGCCGACGGCGGCGCGCAGGAGCTTGACCAAGGCAGGCGCGACAACCCCGTCCGCAGCCGCGCCCTTGGCGAGCGCCGCGAGGTCGGGCGACAAATCGGCGCAGGCGAGAGCGATGCGCGCCGCCGCCTCCTTTCCTATGAGCCCGGCCGAGGCTTCCGCTTCGGCGAGCGCCGCTTCGAAAGCGAGCATCGCCTTGACGTCGGCCTCGATCGAAAAGACGGCGGCGACCTCGTCGTCGCCGAGAAGCGCCGAGAGGACCGGATGGTCGAAAGCGGAAATCGTCATCGCTGTGGCCCCCTTTGGGTAGCGTCTCTCTCGGCGCTCGACTGTTCGGGCGCCGGCGGCGTGATAGGTGTGAGTTGGGACGCCGCCCTAGCTTCGCCATCCGCTGCCGCTTCGGCGCCGATGAAGCGCGCGACGCGTCCTCTCTCCCGCCTGCGGGCGCGGGTTGGGGCGAGAGTAAGGCGCGTCCCATATGTGCTTGGCGGGCCCGACCCGACGGGTCGTACTCTCGACCCTCATCGTCAAATGTCGAAGAAGACCGTCTCGCCTTCGCCCTGGAGACGGATGTTGAACGCATAAGTCGCCTTGCCGCCCTTCTCGCTGCGCTGCGCGATCAAGGTTTTGACGCGGCTTTGTTGCTCCAGGCGCGCCAGGACCGGACATTTGGCGTTGGCGGCCGCTTCGTCGGAAAAATACATCCGCGTATGCAAGCCGACATTGATGCCGCGCGCAATGATCCAAAAAGTGATGTGCGGCGCCATCAACCGGCCGTCGACGAAGGGAACGCGCCCCGGCTTGATCGTTTCGAAGCGAAATTCGCCGGTCGCGCCGTCGGTCGGCTGGCGGCCGAATCCGGTGAAATGCGGGTCGGCCTTGCCGCGACGCTCCTGCGGGCTGTTGTAAAGCCCCGCCGCATCCGCCTGCCAGATTTCGACCAGCGCGTCCTTCAAGGGTTCATTGCCGCCGTCGATCACATGGCCGACGATCGTTATGCGCTCGCCCTTGGCGGAGCGTCCGACCATGGCCCCGCCGAGGTCCTCCGGATAGACGCCGGAAATGCCGGCATGATTCGGCGTCGCGCCGATGTGAATGTACGGCCCCGCCGTCTGCGACGGAGTCTCTTTGAGAAGGTCCAGTCTCTGCGCCATCAGGCGCCCTCCGTCTTATTCTCGAACGGCGTCGACCGGCGTCCGCGCAGGACGATGTCGAACTTGTAGGCGAGCGAATCCATATGCGTCGAATTGTTTCGATCGAGCGCGGCGATGAGTTGTTCAAGCGCGGCGCGGTCGGGAACGCCTGTCGCGATCGGACACTGCCAGATCATCGGATCGCCCTCGAAATACATTTGCGAGACGAGCCTTTGCGCGAAGGCGTGGCCGAACACTGAGAAGTGGATATGCGCCGGACGCCAGTCATTGACGCGATTGGGCCACGGATAGGCGCCGGGTTTGATGGTGCGAAACCAATAGCGGCCCTCGGCGTCGGTGATCGTGCGCCCGCAACCGCCGAAATTGGGATCGAGCGGCGCGGTATAGCCTTCCCTCTTGTGACGATAGCGCCCGCCAGCATTGGCCTGCCAAATCTCGACGAGCGTGTCGGCGACGCCGCGGCCGTTCTCGTCCAGCACGCGGCCGTAGACATTGATGCGCGGACCGATGGCCTCGCCTGCTTTGGCGTAGTTGCGGATGAGATCGTTGTCGAGTTCGCCGATCAGATCGTGGCCGAAGACCGGGCCGGTCGTCTCGGAAATCGTGTTTTCCAGCGACAAGAGGGCGAAACGCGGCGAGCGCAGCAACGAAGTCTTGTACTGCGGCGTGAGCGGGGGGGGATGCCAGCCGCGATCGCGCCGATAGTAGGTCCCCGCATCGTGCATTCGTTCGATCCCCTGCTCGCTCATGTTTTCTTCGCCTCGACCATTTCGGCATAGGCCTTCTTGACGATCTTGAATGCGCGATTGGCGGCTGGTACGCCCGCGTAAACCGCGACATGCAGCAGCGCTTCGCGCACATCCTCAGGGCTCGCCCCGGTATTGGCGGTCGCGCGGATGTGCATCGCCACTTCTTCGTCGTGACCAAGGGCGGCGAGCAGAGCGATGGTGATGAGGGAACGCTCGCGCTTGGTGAGTTCGGACCGCGACCAGACCGAGCCCCAGGCGCCTTCGGTAATGAAGGTTTGGAACGGCGCGTCGAAGTCGGTCATTGCCGCGCTCGCCCGTTTGACATGGGCCTCGCCGAGGACCGCGCGGCGCGTCGCCATGCCGATTTCGAAGCGCTCGCTCTTTCCGCCCGATTTGCTCACGGCGCGACAGCCTTGAGATGCGCTTCGATCAGGCCGCGCATCACATCAGGTTTCTCGATACAGGGCAGATGCCCCGCGCCCGCGACGATTTCGAGCTTCGCGCCGGGGATGAGGCCGGCGAGTTCGCGCGCCAGATCGGGCGGCGTGGCGAGGTCCTGATCGCCGACGATGACGGTCGTCGGCGCGCGAATCTGCTTGGCGCCCTCGGTCAGATCGGCCGCGCGAATGGCGCGGCAGGCGGCGACGTACCCTTCCTTCGGCGTGCGGACCAGCATGGCCCTCCAGCCGGCCATCATCGCCGGATAATTTTTTTGATAGTCTTCAGTGAACCAGCGCTGCATCACGGCGTCGCCGATCGCCTCGATGCCCCCTCTCTCTACGGCGCCGATCCGTCCGTCCCAGAATTCGTTGTTGCCGATGCGATGGCCGGTGTCGTTGAGAACGAGCGACGCGACGAGGTCGGGCCGCAGCCGGTAGAACTCCTGCCCGATCAGGCCGCCGATCGACAGGCCGACGATGGTCGCAGGCCCGGTATGCAAATGATCAAGAAGGCCGGCGAGGTCCAGGGCGAAATCGGCGATCTCCATTTGCCCCGTGCGGAGCTCCGACAAGCCATGGCCGCGCTTGTCGTAGCGAATCACCCGTCTTTGGCGCGCGATGGGGGCGACGACCTCGTCCCAGATGCGGAAGTCGGTGCCCAGCGAATTGATGAAGACCACCGCGCGGCCCGCCCGCGGCCCTTCGTCGGCGAAATGCAGGACCACGTCGTTGGCCCGCACGAAATTCATCGCCGCTCCTCCCCGTCGTTAGAGCCCCGGCGCGCCCGTCAGACGCCCGCCGATAATTATATCCTATTACAAATCTTATCGGCAATGTCGAAAGGCGTCGTAAGCGCCATCGCCAGGGTTCATCGCTTAAGGCTCGGTGTCGAGATCGATCCGCATGGCGGTCTCGTCGTCCTGCGCGCGCGCCTGGGCCGCCAGGCGAACCGGCGTATTGGCCGCGCCGAAAAGATCGTAATTCTCTCTTTGGACGATTTCGAAGAAGAAGCGATTCTGGAAGGTGCGCGTGTAGATGTGGAAGAACTCACCGCCCTTGACGCGATCATAGAGAACGCCGAGCGCGCGCATGCGCGCAAGGAGGTCGGGCGCAATGTCGAAACGCGCGGCAAGATCGTCATAGTAATTGTCGGGGATGGCGAGGAAGACGAGCCCGCGCGCCCGCGCCGCCCCCACAGCGGCGAATATGTCGTCGGCGAGAAGCGCGATCTGCTGAAAGCCGGCGCCGCCGAAGGCGTCGAGAAACCGCGTGACGCCGGTCGCGCCGCCATCCGATACATTGAGCGCGATACGGACCTTGTCGTTCGGGCTGCTGAGCGAACGGCTGAAGAAGGCGCCATGCGGGTCGGCGATCTCCACCTGCGGTTCGCTGCGAAAGCCGAGCACCGATTTGTAGAACAAAGCCCAGGTCAGGAATTCGCTGCGCCGCACGACATTGGAGAGATGATCGATCCTTTGCAGCGCGCCGGCCGGCTCAGCGCCCGTCTCGGCGACAAAATCACGCTCCCAATGCGAGGCGCTATCGTCGTCGATGAAATAGATGAGGCTGCCTTCGACGCCGCCGACTGCCGGAATCAAGGCTTCGCCCGGGCCGATCTTGCCGAAATAGGTCGGGCATTCCATGGCGCCGGCGCGCTCCAACGCCGTCTCGACCTTGTCGACGCGCAGCGCCAGAGCGCAGACCGAAGCCCCGTGCAGCATATTGAAGGAATGAGCGAAGCTCTCGCGCTCGCGGTTCAGGACGATATTGATCGCGCCCGCACGGTAGAGATCGACGTCCTTGCTGCGATGGCGGGCAAGGCGGCGCAATCCAAGGCCCTGAAGCAGGGCGGCGAGCGCGACGCTGTCACGGTCGGAGACGGCGAATTCGATGAACTCGACTGCATCGACTTGCGGCGCCCTCGGCAGCGGCGCGAAATCGACAAGCGGCGGATCGCCGCGCGCTTCGCGCCTCGCCGCCAATTGCTCGCCGCTGGCGCGCAGGGCGCGCAGGCCGTCAAGCGCGATCGCATTGGCGGAGGCGCCGCGAAACTGATCGTTGAATATCTCCAGCGACACCGGACCGCGGTAGCCGGCGCGCGTCACCGCGTCGAGGAAGTCGATCAGCGGATAATCGCCCTGGCCGGGGTAGCAGCGGTAATGCCGGCTGAGCGACAAAGGGTCCATTTCGATCGCCGGCGCGTCGGCGATTTGCACGAGCGCGATACGGTCGGCCGGCAAGGCGGCCATCGGCTCGATCGGATTGCCGCGCACACAGGCGTGAAAGCTGTCGAGCACGACGCCAAGATTGGGCCGGTCCGCCACGCGGACGATGTCCCATGCCGCGGTCCAATCCTTGACATGACGGCCCCAGGCGAGCGCCTCATAGCCGATGCGAAAGCCATGCTGGCGCGCGCGATCGGCAAGTTCGGCAAGATCGGCGGCGGCGCGGGCCGGATCGTCGAGCGTTTCGTCCGAAACATTGGAGCAAAGGCACAAGAGGCGCGCGCCGAGCTCGTGCATCAGATCGAACTTGCGCGCGGCGCGCTCGAAATTGCGGGCGCGGGTAGGCTCGGGCATCGCCTCGAAGTCGCGCAACGGTTGAAGCGCGACGATTTCGACGCCGAGATCGCCCGCCATATGGCGGACGTCGCGCGGCTTGCCGCTGAAAAACGTGAGGTCGTTTTCGAAGATTTCAACCGCCCGAAATCCCGCTTTGGCCGCCGCCGCCAATTTGGCTTCCAGCGCGCCGCCCATGCAGACGGTGGCGATAGACCATCTGAGCATTTCGAAAATCTCCTATATTTTTTCTTTCATAGTGAAGGGATGGATGCAATGGCGGCAAGCGCAGCCGGGGCGGCGATGACATCGGCCATGAACGGCAGGGATGGCGGCGCGGCGACGCTTGCCGAAGCGCTGCACGAGCGCATTCGCCAGGATATCATCCTCGGCGCCTTGCAACCGGCGTCCAGGCTGAAGCTGGAAGGGCTCAGCAGGACTGCGGCGTCAGCGTCAACACTTTGCGCTCGCAATCGGCGGAGGAGCACCGCTAGATTCTCGACGCGGCGATCGCGCGCGATGTCGGACGGCGGAGCGCATCCTGGCCCGCCATATTCTCAAAGAAGCGGAACTCGCCGCCATGGAGCCGGTCGCCGCGCCCGGCGCGACTGGAAAGGGAGGCAAGAAGAAATAATGGATATCTTGTGATCCGCACAGCGCGCAATTGTTCCTTGGCCGCGTGATCGGCGAGGGAGGCGCCGCAGCTTAAGCCTGGCGCCTATTTCGGCGCAGCGCTCGCCACTTCCGGGGCCACGCGCAACTGATAGAAGATGTGATGGCCGATGCGGTCGACGCGTTTCAGCGTGCTGGCCCAATAGGGCATCACGTAATTGGCGTGATAGTTCAGCGCCGCGCCGACCTTCGGATTGTAGATCTTGCCGTCCGTCACATCCTGGGCGATGCGCACGGCGACGGTCCAGGGGCCTGGCTCTTCGACACGAAGCGAGCGCCCTTCGCAAGCGAAGGAGAATTGGCAGGCGAAGGGATGGTTGCGGTCCTGGTACACGACGGAGCAGACGTTGGCCGGATAAAGGCCGCTGCGCACGCGATTGAGCACGACCTGCGCGACGGCGGCCTGTCCGTCCTCCGGCTCGCTGCGGGCTTCGAAATAGACGGCTTCCGCGAGGCAACGCTGCTGGCGCGCGGAGTCTCTTGGATCAATGAGAGTGGCGTAGTCGGGCTGACCGTTGGCCATGGTCTTGGCGACCTGCGAAGCCTCGGTTCCCGGCGTCTCCGGCTTGGCCGCGACGACGGAGATGGGCTTGTCGTCGCTCGGCGACGGCGTCGCGGAATTAAGCGCGACATCGAGCGGCACGGCCGGGGTCGCACCATCGTCGAAGGTGAGCGATCTCTCCGTTCCCGCGGGTTCAGACCATGGCGCCGCGTCATCGACCGGCGGCAGTTCAACATAAGACAAGGCGGAATCGACGGCGCCATAGGGGCCTGCGGCCGCGGCCGGCGAAGCGTCCCTTCCGCCGGGTCGGCGATTGAGCCTGGCGTCAAAGCCCGGACGAAGGCCGATGAAAGGATCGCCCTTGCGGGACCGATCGACCATGGGGAATTGAAGGCGGGTTTTTTTTAGGTCGGCGCGCGGATCGATTTCATCATCGACCATTGCAAGATCCTCGGGGGCGCCGAGCGTCAGGCTCGCAAGGGTGATCGGCGGACCAATCGCGGGCTGAACGCCAAGATCGCCGGGGAGATGGAAGGAGGAGGCCATCAGGGCCTGGCGGATCGGGGCGCTGGCGCTTTCGGCGGCGACGCTGCCGCCATAGGTCGGGTCCTGACCGGCCTGGGCGGTGATCGACACGACGAGGCCAAGACCGAGGCACCACGGCGCGATCGCATTGCATGCCCAGCTCAACCGCGAACGACGCATACGCGACCCAGCTTCGAACTTCAGCCCCTGACCAGGCGTCGCTGAAGCCGGCAAGCCCACGCGCAGCGCCCCGTTCGGCAAGCGAGGCGAGGCCAACTCCCCTCAAATCCGAACGATCGCCTTTATGCCAGCTTAACGTTGCGGGCCGGTTACCGCGCCGACCCGGGAGACGTCCCGGAATGGCTCATCGCGGAACTATCTCTTTTAAGGTCAGAAGCTTGGCGGGGTGCAGGCCGAGACCAAAATGAGATCGCTCTCGCCAAGATTTCTAAAGGCGTGCGGCTTGCGGCTGTCGAAAAAATAAGCGTCGCCCGGTCCCAACTCATAGCGCCGGCCTTCGACTTCAAGGCCGAGACGTCCCTTGATGACGACGCCCGCCTCCTCGCCCTGATGCGACAGCATATGCTTGCCGGATTGCGCGCCGGGGCGGTAGCGTTCGTGCACCATCTGCAGCGAGCGGCCGGCGAGATTGGCGCCGACCTGCTTATAGGAGACGGCGCCGCCGGCGATTTCGGTCAATTCGTCGGCGCGAAAGACGATCCGCCCCGTCTCCGTTTCGGCGGACGCGAAGAACTCGGCGATGCCGACATCGATCGCCGACAGAACCTGCTTCAGAGCCGAGACCGAGGGGCTGACCTGGTTGGACTCGATCATCGAAATCGTCGCGTTTGAGAGCCCGGCGCGACGGGCAAGCTCGCGCTGCGACAGGCCGAGGCGCTGACGCAATTGGCGGAGCCGCTGGCCGATGTCGGGATCGCGCTTCGAACTGTTCATGCGTTCAGTATTTAGAACAAACTGAACAGTTCATCAAATGGACAAAACCATCTGCTGCTGTCACTGTTCAGAAAATCGATCACTAGGCCGGCGGCGACCGAGGCGTTGCGCATTCTCAAGCGCCGAGCGGCGTGTTTGAAGCGCGATTTCCGGAACAGGGCTCGCCAAAATCCGGATGGCGGCGCTTCATGCGAGGTTTCTTCGCCGCCCGATCGGGCTTTTAAATTTGGAGATGAACATGTCGGCTCTCGCCTCGCGCGTCGATGCGCCTAACGATCTTGAGGCCTTCTGGCTGCCCTTCACGCCCAACCGCGCTTTCAAGAAACGCCCGCGTCTCATCGCCCGTTCGAAGGACATGCATTATTACACGCCGGAGGGCCGGCCGATCCTGGATGCGTCGGCGGCGCTTTGGTGCTGCAACGCCGGCCATAACCGTCCCCATATTGTCGAAGCGATCCAGCGTCAGGCGGCCGAGCTCGACTTTTCGCCGGTCTTCCAGTTCGCCCATCCGCAGGCGTTCGCTCTATCGGCGCGCCTCGCCGCGTTGGCGCCGGGCGATCTCGACCATGTCTTCTTCACCAATTCGGGCTCCGAAGCGGCCGACACGGCGCTGAAAATCGCCATCGCCTATCACAACGTTCAGGGCAATGGTTCGCGCCAGCGCCTGATCGGCCGCGAGCGCGGCTATCACGGCGTCGGTTTCGGCGGCATTTCCGTCGGCGGCATGGTCAACAATCGCAAGTTCTTCGGTTCGCTCATCGCCGGGACCGATCATCTGCCGGCGACCTATAACCGGGAGCAGCAGGCCTTCACCAAGGGCGAGCCGGAATGGGGCGGTCATCTCGCCGACAATCTCGAGCAGATCGTCGGCCTTCATGACGCCTCGACCATAGCCTGCGTCATCGTGGAGCCGATGGCCGGCTCGACGGGCGTGTTGCCGCCGCCCAAGGGCTATCTGCAGAAATTGCGCGCGATCTGCGACAAATACGGCATTTTGCTCATCTTCGACGAAGTGATCACCGGCTTTGGCCGCCTGGGCGCAGCCTTCGCCGCCGAACGCTATGGCGTCATCCCCGACATGATCACTTTCGCCAAGGGCGTGACGTCCGGGACGGTGCCGATGGGCGGCGTGATCGTGCGAAAGCACATCTACGACGCTTTCATGAAGGGACCGGAGCACGCGATCGAACTCTTCCACGGCTATACCTATTCGGGCCATCCGCTCGCCTGCGCCGCATCGTTGGCGACGCTCGACGTCTACCGCGACGAGAAACTGTTCGAACGCGCCAAGACGCTCGAGCCGAAATGGTACGACGCGATGATGACGTTGAAAGGCCTGCCCAATGTTCTCGACATCCGTTGCGTCGGCTTGACCGGCGCGATCGACCTCGCCCCGTCGAGCGTCGGGGTCGGCGCGCGCGGCTACGCTGCGGTCGAGTATTCGTTCCATGAGGCCGGGATCATGATCCGCATCTCGGGCGATACGATCGAACTGACGCCGCCCCTGATCCTCAGCGAGGACCAGATCGGCGAGATCATCGACAAGGTCGGAGGGACGATCAAAGCCGTGGCCTGACCCAGCGCGCGCCCAACCGATTTGCCGCGGCGCCTGTCCTCATTTCCCCGCGGAACGGAGAGGTACGGAGAGGGGCGGTCGTTTGATCGTAGCGTCTCGTCTTGCTAACCCCTCGCCGTACGTCTCCCCGCTTCTCGGGGGAGAGGGTCCCAGGCGGGATGCCCAGATTTCCAACCGTCTCAAACCCGTTGAGCCAGGGCACGCTTGACGCGCCGACGCCGGTCGCAGACGCTAGCGCCGCGTATTGCTGAATGAACCATGGCTCTCTACCTCGTTCAACGCGTCATCCTTCTCGTCGCGACCCTGGCCTTCGCCTCGCTGGTCGTTTTTGGCGTGCTCGAGATCCTACCCGGCAACGCCGCTCAGGTGATGCTCGGCGCAAGCGCGACGCCGGAGGCGGTCGCCGCCCTCGCCCACAAGCTCGGTCTCGACCAGCCTTTCGCGACGCGCTATTTGACCTGGCTCGCCGGCCTCGCCCGCGGCGACTTCGGTCTCTCCTATGCTTACGATTCTTCGATCGGCGCCTTGATCGCCGATCGTCTCGCGGTGAGCGCGCCGCTCGCGCTCCTCGCCATGGCGCTGACCAGCGTCATTGCGCTTTCGGCCGGCGTCTTCGCCGCAGAACGGCGCGGCAAGCGCGGCGACTTCGTGGTGATGACGGCGAGCCAGATCGGCCTCGCGGTGCCGAATTTCTGGTTCGCGATCCTGCTGGTGCTGATCTTCGCGGTACGGCTGCATATTGCGCCCTCCGGCGGCTTTCCCGGTTGGAGCGCCGGACTAAGGCCGGCCTTCGGCGCATTGATCCTTCCGGCGATCGCGCTCGGCCTGGTGCAGGCGGCGATCTTGACTCGCGTCACGCGATCGGCGCTGCTCGAAGTCCTGAACGAAGACTTCATCCGCACCGCCCGCGCCAAAGGCCTGACGCGCCGCGCGGTCCTCTGGCGCCACGCCTTGCCCAACGCCTTGACGCCGATCCTTACGATCATGGGCCTGCAATTCGCCAATCTGATCGCCGGGGCGATTATCGTGGAGAATGTCTTCACCTTGCCGGGGGTCGGCCGACTGATCTTTCAGGCGATCGCCAATCGCGACATTCTCGTCGTCGAAGATTGCGTCATGCTGCTCGCCGCGATCGTCATCATCGTCAACTTCGTCGTCGACGTCGCCTGCGCGGCGATCGATCCGCGACTGCGCCGGCGCGCCGCATGACCGGCGACGGCTTCTTCGCCCGCGCCAAAGGCGACGCCAGCTTCATGCTCGGCGCGGTCCTGGTCGCCTTGGTCGTCGGCGCGGCGGCGGTCTCGCTCGTCTGGACGCCTTATCCGCCGACCGCGATCGATGTGCCGCACAAGCTGCTCGAGCCTTCGTCTCTGCATTGGCTCGGCACGGATTCGCTCGGCCGCGACGTCGCCTCGGAGGTTCTGGCCGGCGCCCGCATTTCGATCCTCGTCGGCGTGATCGCCGTCGGCATCGGCCTCGTTTTCGGCGTCGCCCTCGGCCTTTTCGCGGCCTCGGCCAAGGGCCTTGCCGAGGAGGTGATCATGCGCTTCAGCGACTTTGCCTTCGCCTTCCCGGCCCTCTTGATGGCGATCATGCTGACGGCGACGTTCGGCGCCGGCGTCGTCAACGCCATCATTGCGATCGGCGTCTTCAATGTGCCGCTCTTTGCCCGGGTGACGCGCGCTTCGGCCAATAGCGTGCTCGCCCGCGAATTCATCCTCGCCGCGCGCGCCTCCGGCAAAGGACCGATCGCCATCGCCTTCGAACATGTGCTGCCGAATATCGCGCCGGCCCTGATCGTCCAGGCGACGATCCAATTCGCCATCGCCGTTCTCGCCGAGGCGGCCTTGTCCTACCTCGGTCTCGGCGCACAGCCGCCGCAGACCTCCTGGGGCCGGATGCTGAGCGAAGCGCAGAACCTGATGTATCAGGCGCCGCGATTGGCGATCTTCCCCGGCCTCGCCATCGTCGTCGCGGTGCTCGGCTTGAACCTGCTCGGCGATGGTCTTCGCGACCTGCTTGATCCGCGCCTCAGGGCGAGGCGCTGACATGTTGCTTGAAATCGAGGCTTTGAGCATCGATTTGCCGACGGCTGACGGCCTGCGGCGCATCGTCGGCGATGCGTCCTTTACGCTCGATCGCGGTCAAACGCTGGGCGTCGTCGGCGAATCGGGGTCAGGCAAGACGATGACGGCGCTGGCTCTGATGGGGCTCCTCCCCGAGGGCGCGATAACATCCGGGGCGATCCGCTTCGAGGACAGCGACTTGACCAGGCTCGACGAAGAGCGATGGCGGCGCCTTCGCGGCGATCGCATCGCCATGATCTTCCAAGAGCCGATGACGGCGCTGAATCCCTTGCAGACAGTCGGCCGGCAGATCGCCGAGCCGCTGATGCTGCATCGCGGCCTCAAACGCGGCGCCGCGATGACCGAGGCGGTACGGTTGCTCGCGCGCGTCGGCCTGCCGGAACCGGCGCGCCGCGCTCGCGCCTATCCGCACGAACTCTCCGGCGGCCAGCGCCAGCGCGCGATGATCGCCATGGCGCTGAGTTGCGGACCGCGGCTGGTCATCGCCGACGAGCCGACCACCGCGCTCGACGTCACCGTTCAGGCGCAGATTCTCGAACTGCTCGCCGAGTTGCGCGAACAGACCGATATGGCGCTGATCCTCGTCAGCCACGACCTCGCGGTCATTGCGCAAAATTGCGAGCGCCTCGTCGTCATGTATGGCGGCATGGTGATGGAGAGCGGCGCGACCCGCGCCGTGCTGGAGCATCCCGCCCATCCCTATACGCGCGCGCTGCTCGAGGCGCGGCCGCGCCTCGGCCGGGCGCGCGGCGAACCTTTACGTACAATTCCTGGCTCGGCGCCCTCGGGCGGCTCGGCGCCAAGGGGCTGTCCCTTCGCGGGCCGATGCGCGATGACCATCGCGGCCTGTTATGCGGCCCCGCCGCCGGCGATCGCGCTTGGCGTGGACCGGATCGCACGCTGCATCCGGCTGGACGAAGCGGAGCGCGTCGCGTGAGCGAGCCGCTGCTTCAACTCATCGACCTCGCCAAAACCTACAGGCTGGCGAGCGAGCGGCCATTCGGGCCAAAGACGCTTCTGCGTGCAGTCGACGGCGTCAATCTGACGGTGACCGGCGGCCGGTCCTTTGGCATCGTCGGGGAATCCGGCTCGGGCAAATCGACCCTTGCGCGCTGCGCGATCGCGCTCGAACGGCCGACCTCCGGCGAGGCGAAGCTCATGGGCCGCTCGCTCAACGAAACTTCGCGCGCCGAATTGCGCCGCATGCGCGCCCATATGCAGATGATCTTCCAGGACCCCTACGGCTCGCTCGATCCGCGCCAAACCATCCAGCGCATCGTCGCCGAGCCTCTCGCCTGCCTCGACAAGATTTCGCGCGGCGAAGTCGCGGCCCGCGTCGCCTTGTCCCTAGAGGCGGTCGGTCTTGGCGCCGCGGACGAAAAAAAATATCCGCATGAATTTTCGGGCGGCCAGCGTCAGCGTATCGCCATTGCGCGCGCCCTGATCACTCGGCCGAAACTCGTCGTTGCGGACGAACCGGTCTCCGCGCTCGATGTCTCGGTGCAGGCGCAAGTGCTCAATCTTATGACCGAGCTGCAGCAGCGCGCGGAGGTCACCTATTTGTTGATCAGTCACGACCTCGCCGTGGTCGAACATGTTTGCGATGAAATCGCCGTCATCTATCGCGGCCGCTTTGTCGAGACTGGGCCGACCGAGACCCTGCTCTCGAACCCCGCCCATCCTTATACCCGCGCGCTTCTCGACGCCGCGCCGAAGCTTCAAGGTGAACGTCGCGCGGCGCCTGTCGCGCCAATGGCCGCGGCGGAGCCTATGGGAGCGGCCTGCCCCTATGCGGCGCGCTGCCCCTTTGCGCGGGCGCGATGCCGCGCCGAGGCGCCGCTGTTGCGCCCCCTGGCGGACGGACGCCGGGCGGCGTGCCATTTTCCCCTTGCCGCTGAATAGGTTAGCCCCAACTGCGAACCACGTAAAAAAAATATTGGCGCCGACCCTCTTGCGGGCGCTCCTCCGCGACCAAATGTCGGGGGCGTCAGATTGCTGTCGTCCGCCAGCGCGTGGCGCGCTTTCGCGGCCGACGGCGCTTCATGGGAGGCTCTTCATGAGCACGGTTTATGGCGCCGCCGCCGGCGGTTCAGATCCTTCGCAGGAATGGGTTGCGAATGATCGGCGCGGCGGGGCCTGGCGAAGTCACGCCTGCGGTCATGCGCGATGGACGCCTATCGAACTTCTGGCGATGATCCTTGGATTCATCGTTTTCTGGCCCATCGGCCTTGCCGTCCTCGCCTTCAAAATCTGGCAGCGCAAGTCCGGCTATCAAGGCGATCTGAGCACGGCCACCCAGGAGAAGTGGCGTGAGGCGCGCAGCGCCTTTCACGGCGCCAATTGGGGCGGCGGGCGCGGGTTTTCCTGGCGGACGAGCGGCAACATAGCCTTTGACGAATGGCGCGCCGCCGAGATCGCCAGGCTCGAGGAAGAGCGTCGCAAGCTCGAAGAGGCGCATCGCGAGTTCGCGACCTTTGTCGAGAACATTCGCCGCGCCAAGGATCGCGAGGAGTTCGAGCGATTCATGAACGACCGCCGCAGCCGCCCCGAGCAGCACGGCCCGACGGCGTGACGCTGGCGCCGCTGCTCGCGGCCCCGGCTCACGTCATCATTCACGCTTTTCTCGCAACCGCGGCGCTGATCGTCGGCGCCGCGGTTCTTTTTTTGCAAAAGGGAACGGCGCTTCACAAAGCCCTCGGTCGCGTCTGGGCGACGCTGATGATGATCGTGGCGGGGCTTTCCTTCGCCATCACCGGCCTCAATCCCGGCCACTACAGCGCGATCCATATTCTTTCGATCGTTACTTTGACGACGGTCCCTTACGCGATCTGGCGGCGGCGCGTCGGCGACATTCGCGCCCATGCGACCGCGATGATCGCCAATTATTGCGGTCTCTTCATCGCGGCCGCTTTCACATTGACGCCCGGCCGCGTCATGCACGCGGTCTTCTTCGGTTAAATTCGACCTTCGCGTTCACCGCCAGACGGCCAGCAAGGCGCCCATCAGTACAAGCGCGATCAGATTGTAGCCGGCGCTGATCCAGAAGTATCGCAAGGGACGATTTTCATGCATCGTCTCGCTCAACTGGACGACGACGATGAAGCCGAGCCAGTTGAAGAAGCCGACGGCCGCGCCCTGACCGAGGGTCGCCGCTCCCGCATAGACGACAGCGTGAACCAACACGAAGGCCATGACGAGCGAACCGACGACGTCCAAGGCGATCGCCTTTGGCAGGCCCGCATTCATCGTCGCCTCGTCAATCCCGACGATTTTCCGCCAGCTCTCGCGGAAGGCGAAAGGCGAGAACCACAAGGCGCCGGTGACGACGCGGATCAGCGCCGCCACGAGGATCGCCCAATAGTTGATCGAGATTTCCTGCATGAACGCCTCCCATTGTTCACAGCCCGCGCGCAAGTCCGCGGCTTTTCGTCAATTCTGCGCCGCCTCCGCGCAGGGCGCAATCCTGAGCTTTTCGAAGCGCTTGACGCCGCCCTTCGCCTGGGATTGCCTAGAGCGGCTCTTGAAAGAGCGGGGCTTAAAGGAGATCCGATGCGCAAGTCCTTTCGTCTCATCATCGCGGCCGGCGCCGCGCTTCTCAGCTTCTCGGCCCTTGCCGCGCCAAAGGACAGCGTGACCATTGGCATGGTGCTCGAGCCGCCGGGCCTCGATCCGACAACGGGCGCTGCGGCGGCGATCGGCCAGATCACGCATTACAATATCTATGAGGG
>DASZFX010000320.1:0-27325 GCA_035939375.1 Roseiarcus sp. | reverse complement strand
AACCCACAACCGTCCTCCCCGGGCTTCATGCCCGCTTCCTACATTCCGGTGCCATGAGTTTCGTTCATTGGACGATGGAGGCCGGCGCGCCCTTCCCGCGGCATGCGCACCCGCACGAGCAGGTTGTCCATCTTTTCGAGGGCGAGCTGGAAGTGACCGTCGAAGGGGTCACGACCGTGCTGAAGCCCGGCATGGTCGCCGTCATTCCGCCCAACGCCACTCATCAAGGTCGCGCGCTTACCCAATGCCGCCTCCTCGACGTCTTCCATCCTCGTCGCGAGGATTACATGCGAAGCGACGCCCCCAACATTCTCCAGTCCGCGGCGCGTGTGACGAGCTAAAGCAGGCGAGCGAGAAGAGATGACGCTTCAGCGCGAGGACATTTCCAACCGCCTCGCCGAGGTCGGCTATATCGCCGATCGCGACCTCGCCACCGCGCTTTGGCTGATGGAGCTTTTGAAGCGCCCGCTGTTGCTCGAAGGCGAAGCGGGCGTCGGCAAGACCGAGGTCGGCAAGGCGCTCGCCGCTCTGCATCGCTCGGAGTTGATCCGCCTGCAATGCTACGAAGGTCTCGACCAGCACGCAGCTCTCTACGAATGGAATTACCAGCGGCAGATTCTGGCGATCAAGGCGCGCGAAGGCGCGGGCGAAAGCGCCGATGCGATCGAGGAGCACATCTTTTCGGAGCGCTATCTCCTGGAGCGGCCCTTGCTGGCGGCGATCCGGCGGCCCTCGCCTCCCGTTCTTCTCATCGACGAGGTCGACCGCGCCGACGAGGAATTCGAAGCCTTTCTGCTTGAGCTTCTCTCCGATTTTCAGGTCAGCATCCCCGAGCTAGGCGTCGTCAAGGCGATCACGATCCCCCGCGTGGTTTTGACGTCGAACGGCTCGCGCGAACTCTCCGACGCGCTTCGGCGGCGTTGCCTCTACCATTATGTCGATTTCCCGGAGGTCGATCGCGAAGCAAAGATCATAGCGACCCGCGTGCCGAACATCGACGTCGCGTTGGCGCTGCAAATCGCGCGCATGATACAAGCCATCCGCAAGGAGGATTTGCGCAAACAGCCCGGCGTCGCCGAAGCGCTCGACTGGGCGACGACGCTCGTCGGGCTTGACATTCGCGATCTTCGCCAGGAGCCCGAGATCGTGCATGAGACGATGATTTGCCTCCTGAAGACGCATGAGGACCGCTCGCGCCTGCCGCGCGAAGTGACCGATCGGCTCCTCGGCAAAGTGGCGTGAGGAGGCTTGCGGCATGACCGTGGCCCTGCCGACCAGCGCGATCGAGACGATCAGCGGCGGCGCGCGCGAGCGACTTGCGGGTTTTGCGCGAATCTTGCGCGACAATGGTTTTCGCATCGGGCTTAAGGAGACGCAGGACGCCTTGGCGATTCTCGCCTCGCCAGCGGCGGAGCGTCCGATGGCGCTCAAGCCCGCGTTGCGAGCGCTCTTTTCAACCAGACATTCCGATTGGGCTCGCTTCGACGAGATTTTTGACGCCTACTGGCTCGGCGTCGGAATGCGCGGCGCGCGAACGCTTACAAGCGCCGGCGACCGCCAGAAGAAAATGGCGCCCAATCGGCTGATCGAGTCCGCCGGCGCGAGCGAGGCCCAAGGACTCGCCGAGCAGGTTCGATCCGGCGACGATGACAGCGCCGAAACAAGCGGCAAAGGTCGCCGCAAAGAGGCCTCGCCCCACGAAGCGTTGAGCGCGACCGACATGCGCTACATCGTCGACCCTGACGAGATCGCCGCCGCCCATGCGCTCGCGGGTCGTCTCGCCCGGTCGATGCGCGCCCGCCTGACGCGCCGCGAGCGGGCCAGCCGGAAGGGGCTGCGGCTTGATCTCCGCCGCACCATCCACCGCAATATTTCGCGCGGCGGCGTGCCGGTCGATCTTGTCTTCCGCCGTCGCAAGCCCAAGCCCTTGCGTCTCGTTATCCTCCTCGATGCGTCGGGTTCGATGAATCTCTACACGGCCTTTTTCGTACGCTTCATTCATGGCGTAGTCGACGCATTCCGTGAGGCCGAAGCCTTTCTCTTTCATACTCGGCTGGCGCATGTCTCGGCCTCGCTGCGCGACCGCGACGTGACGCGAGCGGTTGACCGGCTGGCGTTGATGGCGCAGGGCGTCGGCGGCGGTACAAGGATCGGCGAGAGCCTTTCGACCTTCAATCGCTGGCACGCCAAACGCGTGATCCATTCGCGCACCGCAGTGATGATCGTCTCGGACGGTTATGACACCGGCGCCCCGGAAGAACTCGCCCTCCAGATGCGCCGGCTGCGACGGCGCTGCCGACGGATCATCTGGCTCAATCCCTTGATCGGCTGGCGCGACTACGCGCCGCTTGCGCGCGGCATGCAGGCCGCCCTTCCCTATATCGATCTTTTCGCCCCCGCTCATAATCTTGACAGCCTCGCGGCGCTCGAGCCGCATCTTGCAAGGATCTAAGGACATGGATTCCGGGAGCGACATCCTCGATGTCGTATCGACTCGAAAGGCCGCCGGCGTTCCCTTTGCGCTCGCAACGGTCGTCCGCACTGTCGCCGCCACAGCGGCAAAAGCCGGCGCGAAGGCCGTAATTTCAAGCGATGGCGCGATTTCGGACGGTTGGATCGGCGGCGGTTGCGCGCGCGCCGCTGTGTTGAAAGCCGCGCGCGAGGCGCTCGCCGACGGCCGGCCGCGCCTCATCTCGGTTCAGCCCCTCGACGCCTTGCAGGATCACGGGGTCGCGCCGGGCGTCGAGCGCGAGGGCGTGCGCTTTGCCGCAAATATGTGCCCCAGCCAAGGCACGATGGACATTTTCATCGAGCCGGTTCTGCCGCACCCGCAGGTCGCCATCTTCGGATCGAGCCCGGTCGCAATCGCCATCGCGGCCTTGGCTAGGCGCGTCGACTTTGCAACAATCGTCTGCGCGCCAAAAGCCGAGCAGCCGGACTTCGCCGAGGCGGATCAGCGCATCGACGGTTTCGATTTGCCGGACGTCGAGCGCGCGCGGCGCTTCATCATCGTCTCGACCCAGGGTCGCGGCGACGAAGCAGCGCTGAAGGCGGCGCTTTCGGTGAAATCGGATTATGTCGCCTTCGTCGGCAGCCGTAGAAAAGCGGAGACGCTTAAGGCCAGGTTGGCGACTGCAGGGACGCCCGCTGCGGCGATCGCCCGATTGAAGGCGCCGGCCGGACTCGACCTCGGCGCAATCACGCCCGACGAGATCGCCTTGTCAATTCTCGCTGAAATCGTCGCGGCGCGGCGGCGCCCGCTCGCAGCGGAGATTGACGCTTCTTAAGAGGACGGCCAACGCAGTTTCCTTGCGCCCGCCGGGCGTCGCCGCCTCCGCCTTGGCGGGCCCGGCCTTTGCCAATGTCGTCGAATGGTCGTCGTGAGAGCAGCCGCCACCGGCCGATCGGGTCAAACGTTTCTCATTCCCCGTTTCCATAGCTAAGATGGCGAGGAGAGGATTGGAGAGCGGGGGAACATGGCCGATCTGCGTCACGAGCCAACCCGTCTCCTTGAACTCGACTGGCGGCGCGCTGCTCGATCGCCTCGCGAGCCCTATGGGATCGTCGATATCGGATCCAATTCGGTGCGCTTGGTAGTGTACGAGCAGCTCGGTCGCGCGCCGCTGCCGCGTTTCAATGAAAAATCGCTTTGTCGGCTCGGCGAAGGCCTGGCTGAGACGGGCCTCATCAAGGCCGACGGCTTTCGACGAACCGTGGAGGCCTCGCGGCGTTTTCGCGCAATCACCGAGGCGATGGGCGTCCGGCGTGTCGACGCGACGGCGACGGAAGCCATACGGCGCGCAAAAAACGGCCGCGCGCTCACTGAGGCGATTAAAGAGCAAGCAGGTCTCGACGTGCGCATTCTCAGCGGCGATGAGGAGGCCCGTTACGCTGCCCTTGGCGTCGTTTCGGGTTTCTTCCGGCCCGTCGGGCTTGTCGGCGATATGGGCGGCGGCAGCGTCGAAATCGCTCACGCGCTCGACGATCGGGTTGGCGAGGAATGCATCAGTCTGCCCTTGGGCGCCTTGCCAGTCGAGGCGATGCTGGCCGCCGCCGGCGGCGAGGCGAAGCGGCGTATCGACGCCATACTCGATGAGGGCCTCGCGAAAATTGGAACCGCCCCCGTCTTCTTTGCGGTCGGAGGCGGTTGGCGGGCCCTGGCCAAGGTTCATATGGCCGCCGTCGAGGCGCCCGTCCAGGTTGTTCACGGCTATACGCTCAAAGCGGATATTGCGCGCGATTTCGCCAAGCGCCTGGTGCGAATGCCCACTGACAGACTTGCTTCAATGCCTGGCCTTGCCGACCGGCGCGCGCGCACGTTGCCGGCGGCGGCGATGATGTTGGACCGCGTTCTGAAACGGGTCGCGCCCGAGCGCGTCGTGTTCTCCGCGCTTGGGCTGCGCGAAGGATACATCTATTCGCAGCTAAGCTCGACCGAGCGATATCTTGATCCGCTCGTCGAGGGCGCGCAGCTCATCGGACTTCCGCTCGCCCGTGTTCCCGAGTTCCCGCCGGCGCTCTTGCCTTGGACGGCGCAGCTCTTTCCCGGCGAGGCTCCGTCGGAAACCCGCCTGCGCGTGGCGGTCTGCGCCTTGTCCGACATGGCCTGGCGCGACCACCCTGACCTTCGCGCCGAGGAAAGCTTTCGCCGGCTTCTTCTCTTCCCGTTCATTGGCCTCGACCATGCCGAACGGGTCTTCATTTCCGTTGCGATGCAAACGCGCTATGCGGGAGGCCTCGACGCGCCGTACCTTTCGCCAGCTGTCGATCTGCTCTCGCCGAGCGTTCGAAGGCGAGCGCAAGTCCTGGGTCGAGCGATCCTGCTCGCCTACCGCATCTCCGGCGGCGCGCCCTCGGTGCTTCAGGACTCTCGACTGTTTGTCGAGGGCGATCGTGTCCGCCTTGAGGTGGGGAAAGCCGCTCGCGCGCCCGACAGTGAAGTGGTGGGAGACCGGCTTAAGCTTCTGGCGAGAGCGCTCGGCGCGAGCCAAGCTGAGATCGTCGAGCGGGCGACGACGGAATAAGCGACCGAACCCAGTTTCCCTTTGCGTACGAGGACGCCATGCGGCCTATCTCATGCCTCGTGACCGATTCGATCTTGATTGCGATCGCCAGCGCCGCTTGCATCGGATCGGCCCTCGCCCTGGACGCTTCGACGTACTGCGCCACCCGCGCCGGTCATCGGGCGGCCGCGCCTGTTCCTGAGGATTTGCTGCCGGCGGTCGCCAAGGCGTTCCATATCGGCGCGGATGTCGCGCGTCAGGCGACGACGATCCGCTGCGCCGGATCCAAACTGCTGGCGTGCTACGTCGGGGCAAATCTCAATTGCGGACAGGCTGACACTCGTCGCTCGCTACCCGGAGCGACCGCCTTTTGTCGAGACAATGCCGGCGCGGATTCCATTCCGATGGTGGCGACGGGGCACGATACGATCTTCGATTGGCGTTGCGTCGGGCGCCGCGCGGTAGCCGGCAAACAGAATATGGCGGTCGACCCGCAGGGCTATATTGCCGGCAATTGGAAGGAATTGCGCTGATTGACCGGGCGATGAGGCGCGGATCGCCCAACCGCGGCGGGCCAAGTTGATTTTTCAAAAAGGGATTACGATGAGCGTCGACTGCAAAAAGCGGATCACTGCGGCGGGCGGCCCGCCTTTCGACGATCAAAGGACGCTTCGTTCGATTCGACCCTTTCGACCCCGAGGGAGGGTCGCGAAATACTCTCGCCCTTTGAACTCTTCAAAGTTGCTCTCGCCTCTTCAAATTTCCGTGACGGTTTTTTTACCGACGGCGAATGAACAAATTCTTTGAGGATCGGTTGATGCGGACAGGCGGCTCCGCCGCGGGACAAGGAGATCTGGACATGATCGGTTCCTTCAAAAAGACGGCTGCGGCTTCGCTGGCGGCTTTAGCAATATCGGCGGTCGCGCTTGCGACGCCGGCTTCCGCATTCGGCGGCAGCACCTGGCAGGGCGGTCACGGCGGCGGTTGGCACGGTGGTCATGGCGGCGGTTGGCACGGCGGCTGGGGCGGTGCGGCGGTCGGGGCCGGCATCGGCTTGGCGGCCGGCGCGCTCGCGGGGGCGGCGCTTGCGACGCCCTACTACTATGGCGACGGATATTGCGACCCGTACTACGGATGCGGCAATGGCTATGGGCCGGCTTACGGCTATGCGCCGAGTTACGGCTATGGCCCGCAGGGCGGCAATTCCGGCGGCGCAAACTTCCCGCAGTAGATGAGAGCTCGGCGCGTCGACGTCGCGGCCCAAAAAGGCCGCGACGTTTTTCTTTGAGTTGTTTGGCGGGCGACGTTGGGCCGCTGGCGATTGTCTCCCGCGCAATCCAACGTCAATCGAGATGCAGGCCGCGGCTTACTTGGCGGCTCGTTTCGATCATTCGATAAGATCGTCGGATATCAGCATCGTCGCCTGCGGTATCGCCAAGCCCATGCATGGGCGGCTTTGACATTCACGGAGAAATGGAAGCGGGTCGGCAACTCCATCGGCAAGTCAGGATACGATCCGCCAAGGCCGTAGGGAGATCGAACTCTTCGCGCTCGTGCCAGCTGTAAGCTGTGAGACCGCCCATATGGGCGAGGAATCCCTTCTCCTCCATGTCGGGAATGTGATGGGCGGCGGCGCAGTCGAACACCTTCGCCTCTTCTTGAACGGCGTTGCCGCGCATCGCCATGGCCAAATCATTCTCGTTCCAAATGAGCGACCACAGTACGAATGGTCGGGACGGCCTCCTTGAGCAACTGCAGCCGCTTGGCGGAGAGAGTCGCCGCGATTTCCGACAGGCCGGTGACGCGCCCGCCGGGATGCGCCAGACTATCGACCAGCTTCGCTTCGACAGGGTCTCCGGCTTCTGTGACAATGACGGGGATGTCGCCGGCGTGCTGCGCCGCGGCGATCGCAGCCGGATATCCGCAGGCCATCATGAGATCGGAATGGTGCGCGACCATTCGTCGACCATTCCCGGAAGTCGATCAAGCCGGCCCTGCGCCGTGAAATGCTCGAAGACGATCGTCTTGCCGGTCACATACCCGCGGCGCGCGAAGGGCTTCGTGCGGGCCTGCGCGACAGGACGCAGGCGCCGGGCGGCCCGACGTGAAAAAGGCCAACGCGGTAGATTTTCGTCTGCGCTTGGGCCGCCGAGATTTGAGCGCATGGGACCTGGGCCAATGGGACCTGGGCCAATGGGACCTGGGCCAATGGAACTTGGGCCAATGGAACTTGGGCCAACGAGCAAACAGACGCCAACGCCAGGGCGCCGAAACATCGCGCAATCATGGTCATCTGGAAAATCGGCGGAGACGAGAACCACAACACCCGCTTTTTTGGGGCAACAGGCCTGCGGCGCCCCTGCTCGGCTTTCGACGCCCGCCTACGCCGGCGTGACCTTTCGGCGCGCCTTCCCTGCCCCCAGCCGCCGGCTTGTGCTATCGCATCGACTGGCTGCAAGATCGCGCCGGCCGGATGAGGGAGGGGCGCATGCTCACGCGTCGTCGCATGTTGCCTTGCCTTGCCGCGGCTTGCGCTGCGGCGAGTCCGTCTTTTGCCCAATCAGGCAAGACGCTTCATCTGGGCGCGATCGCGTCGGGCGCTCCCATGACACCCGATTCGTCGCTCGGAAAAATCCTGATCGGCGCGCTGGCCGATCTCGGCTACGCGCCGGGCCGAAACCTCGTCTATGCGGCGCGCGGCGCGCTGGCCGATCTCGCAAAGCTGCCGGGTCTAATCGAGGAGCTGAGGGCGGCAGGGTCGGAAACCTTGGTCGCTATCGGCTATCCGTGTGCCGCAGCCGCCAAAGCCGCCGGCGTTCCAACCGTCATCTTCGCCGGCGCTGGCGATCCTGTGGCTACCGGCCTCATCGACACCTGGGCGCATCCGGGCGGCGTCGTAACCGGCATTTCGGACATCGCGGCGACCTTGACCGTCAAAAGGCTCGAATTTCTGAAGGCCTTTTCGCCGCAACTGAAGCGCGTCGCGATGCTCTGGAACACGGACGATCGCGCCATGACCTTGCGCTATCAAGCCTCCGCCGAGACGGCGCAAACGCAGGGACTGATCGTGCAGCCGCTCGGCGTGCGCGAGCCCGACGATTTTAATGGAGCCTTTGCGGCGATGGATCGCGACAAGCCGGACGCGATCCTCATGGTCGCGGACGCCCTGACGGCTCTCAACCGCAAGCGCGTCTTCGAATATGCGGCGGCGCATCGGCTGCCCGCTATCTACGAATCCGACTCTTTCGCCCGCGAGGGTGGGCTCATGTCCTACGGCGCCGATCAGCTTGAATCTCTAACGCGCGCGGCTTCCATGGTCGATCGCATTTTCAAAGGCGCCCGGCCCGGCGATATTCCCTTCGAGCAGCCGACGCGCTACCTGTTCGTGGTCAACATGAAGACCGCGAGAGCGATGGGCCTTGAGCCCCCGGTGACCCTGCTCGCCCTTGCCGATGACGTGATCGAGTGACCCTACGGGACTTCATCCGCCCTCTTGGCGCAACCTCGACGCCCGACGGGACGGCTCTTCCCCATCCGGCCGCCTCGCGCGGCGCGTGGCGGGCGCCGCTCGCCACGAAACTTGCGACCGCGCTGGTCGGGCTTGTCATTCTCGTCCTCGTCGTCAATGGGGCCGTCAACACTTGGCTGAGCTACGATCGGGCCAAGAGCGCCGCGCTCGACGTCCAACAGGAAAAGGCCAGCTCCGCGGCGGTCCGGGTCGGCGAATTCCTCGCCGAGATCGAAAATCAGCTCGGCTGGACAACCGGGGCTGAATGGCGCCGCACCCAGCCCGATCAGCAGCGTTACGATTTCGTCCGGCTGCTGCGACAAGTTCCCGCGGTCACCGAGCTTTCCTACCTCGATGGCCAAGGCAAAGAGCAGCTCAAAGTTTCCCGCCTCGAACCCGATTCGATCGGCAGCGGAAGAGACTTTTCGAAGGACCCCCGCTTTATCCGGGCTGTCGCGGACAAGATCTGGATCGGCCCCATCGATTTTCGCCGCGGCTCCGAGCCTTACATGACAATCGCGATGGCCCATATCGGCCGGGAGCCGGGGGTCACTGTCGCCGATGTGAACTTGAAGCTGATCTGGGACGTCATCAGCGCCATTCGCGTTGGCGAGAAGGGCTATGCGTTCGTCGTCGACGGCAAGGGCCGTCTGATCGCCCATCCCGACCTCAGCCTCGTGCTGCGCGACACGGACATGTCGCAACTTCCCCAGGTTCGGCAAGCGCTCGAGGACAAGGCGTCCTTGGAGCCGGCGCCGGGCGGGCAGATGATGGCTGCGCCGCGGGTCGGCACGGCCGCGATCGCGACGGCTTTTGAAGGCGGCTCGGTACTGACCGCCTACGCCGTCGCGCCGCGAACGGATTGGATCGTCTTTGTGCAAATGCCGCTCGCCGAAGCTTTGGCGTCGGTCTACCGGTCGCTGCTGCAGACGTTGGCCCTGCTTGGGCTTGGTCTTCTCCTCGCCTTGATCGTCGGAAGTCTGTTGGCGCGCCGTATGGCGGCGCCGATCCGCCGCCTGCAACGGGGCGCTGAAAGACTCGGCGCCGGCGATCTGTCACAGCGCGTCGACATCCACACCGGCGACGAGATCGAGACGCTCGCCGATCGTTTCAATCAGATGGCGCAGAGGATCAAGGAGAGCCACGACACGCTTGAGGCCAGGGTCGGAGCGCGCACCCAGGATTTGAACGAAGCGCTGCGACAGCAGACCGCGACGGCCGATGTGCTCAAGGTCATCAGCCGTTCGGCTTTCGACCTCAAATCGGTGCTGACGACCTTGATCGAATCGGCGGCGGGTCTCTGCGGAGCGGCGCGCGGCGTCGTCTTCCTTCGCGATGGCGAGTACATGCGGATCCAGGCGCATTCCGGAATTCCTCAGACATTCGTCGACTTCCTCGTCGCCCATCCGATTCGACCGGGCGCGGAAACGTTCACCGGCAGAACGCTCCTCACCGGCGAAATCACGCATGTCCCCGATGTGCTCGCCGATTCCGAATATGATTTCGGCCCGGCGCCGCAAATCGGCGAGTTTCGCGCCGCTCTAGTCGTACCCTTGGCCCGCGACGGCCGCATCGAAGGCGTTTTTTCGCTGGCGCGACCCGAGCCCGGCGCCTTTTCCCACCGCGAGATCGAGGTTGTCCGCACTTTCGCCGATCAGGCGGTCATCGCCATCGAAAACGTACGACTGTTTGAGCAAGTCCAAGCTCGCACCAAGGAATTGGCGCAGACCGTCGACGACCTGCGCACCGCTCAAGATCGCCTGATTCAATCCGAGAAGCTCGCCTCGCTCGGCCAACTCACGGCCGGCATTGCCCATGAGATCAAGAACCCGCTGAATTTCGTCAACAACTTTGCCGCTTTGTCGCGCGAATTGATCGAGGAGTTGAAGGACCTTCTCGCGACGCTGAAGATTGACGACAAGACCAAGAGCGAGATCGAAGGCCTGGCTGAAATGGTCGAAGGCAATCTCGCCAAGGTCGTCCAGCACGGCAAGCGCGCCGATTCGATCGTCAAGAATATGCTTCTCCATTCGCGCGAGAGCTCCGGCGAGCATCGGCCGGTCGACCTCAACGCGACCGTCGAGGAGGCCGTCAATCTCGCCTATCACGGCGCCCGCGCCGAAAGGCCCGGCTTCAACATCACATTGGTGAAGGACCTCGATCCGAGCGTCGGCGACGTCGATCTCTATCCGCAGGAATTTACCCGCGTGCTTTTGAACCTGATCTCGAACGGATTCTATGCGGCGACGAAACGCAAGGCGGAGAGCCGCGACGCCTTCGAGCCAACGCTCACGGCGTCGACCAGGAACCTCGGCGACAGGGTCGAGGTCAAAATCAGGGACAACGGGACGGGAATTCCGCCCGAGGTCAAAGACAAAATGTTCAATCCGTTCTTCACCACAAAGCCCGCTGGCGAAGGCACCGGCCTCGGTCTTTCGCTGAGTTACGACATCATCGTCAAGCAGCATGGCGGCGCGATAGACGTCGCGACCAAGCCCGGCGAGTTCACCGAATTCACTATCGTCATCGCGCGCGGCGGCCCGCCGCGTTAACACATAGAGTCGTCCATGAGCGTGCAGATTATGGTCGTCGACGACGAGCCCGATGTCGCCGATCTGTTTCGGCAGCAGTTCCGGCGCGAATTGCGATCGGGCCGATTCACACTGGAGTTCGCGCTTTCGGCCGCCGAGGCGTTAGAGCGGGTCGCCGCCGCCGAGGAGACCGAGCTGATCCTCATCTTCTCCGACATCAACATGCCCGGCATGACCGGGCTGCAACTCTTGCCGAAAGTGAGAGCCATGCGACCGAACGTGCCGGTGGTCATGATCACCGCCTATGGCGACGCCGACACGCGCCGTAGAGCCTCGGAAGGCGGCGCCGCCGACCTCGTCACCAAGCCGATCGATTTCGGCATCCTGCGCCAGCGCATCGATCAGCGCATCGCCGAACGCGGCCAAAACGCATGACCGCCAAGATACTCGTCGTCGACGACGAGCCGGACCTCGAGGCCCTGCTCATCCAGAAATTCCGCAAGCAGATTCGCGATGGCGCGATCGCCCTTTTGTTCGCCCGCGACGGGGTTGAAGCTTTGTCAACCCTCGCCGAAAACTGCGACGTCGACCTTGTCCTCTCCGACATCAACATGCCGCGGATGGACGGCCTCTCGCTTCTCGCCAAGCTGCAGGAGGCCGATGAGAAACTTTCAACCGTCATCGTCTCAGCCTATGGCGACATGGCCAACATCCGCATCGCAATGAATCGCGGCGCCTTCGATTTCCTGATGAAGCCGATCGATTTCGCCGACCTCGAGGCGACGCTCGATAAGACCATCCGCCATGTAAATACATTGCGTGAAGCCAAGCGTCGCCAGGTCTCGGCCGAGCGCGCCCATGCCAGCCTCTCGCGCTATTTCTCCCCCAATCTCGCCGCGCGTCTCGCCCTCGACGGCGATGCAATCGATCTTGGCGGCCAGCGCCGCGAAGTCGCGGCCGTGTTCACCGACATCGCCGATTTCACGACCCTCGTCGAAAGTCTCGATCCGGCGATCTTGGGCGCGTTGCTTAACGAATATCTCGTCGCCCTGACCGACGTCGTCTTCGCCCATGAAGGCACGGTCGCGAAAATCATCGGCGATGCGATCCACGTGCTGTTCGGCGCCCCGGGCGACCAGCCCGACTACAATACGCGGGCGATCGATTGCGCGCTTGCGCTCGACGCCTGCGCCGAGGCGTTCCGTCGGCGTTGGGCCGGCCGAGTCAATCTCGGCCTGACACGGATCGGCGTTCATGCCGGCCCCGCGATCGTCGGCAATTTTGGCGGCGGCCGCTTCTTCGATTACACCGCCTATGGCGACACGATCAACACCGCGGCCCGTCTCGAAGGCGCAAACAAACAGCTCGGCACCCGGATCTGCGTCAGCGCCAATGTCGCAGAACGCGCGGAGAACTTTCGGGGGCGCCCGGTCGGAGACCTGATGCTGCGCGGCAAGACGCAGGCCCTGCGCGCCTTCGAGCCGCTGACGGCGCAAGCGTACGAGGATCCGGCGACCGCGCAGTATCTCAGCGCTTTCGCCAAGCTAGAAACGGGGGATCCTGGAGCGGCGGGCGCTTTCGCAGCGCTAATGGGACTGACGCCAAACGACCGCCTTGTGAACTTTCATTTGAAACGATTGCTGAATGGAGAAACCGGGACGATCGTCGGGCTGATTTGACGCGCCCGTCCTCGAGGGACGGGTCAAGGATCCGGGTCACATCCACGGGCCAAACTTTCACGCCGTTGCAGGCATTTCTCAGCGCGTCACTGCCGGCGCTTGACCTGACAGATGGCGGTTGCACCGTTCGAACCGCGTCGTTGTCGATATCACACGAAGGCTCCTGCCGTAGGTCAGCAATTCGCAGGTGGACGCGTCTCCGGCATCTTGAACCATACGGTCGCAAATCCAATGGCGGCGATGCTCGCCATCATGGCAAAGGCCGTGGAGGCGCCGAACCGGTCGCTCACAAAGCCGGCGAGCGTCGTACTGATCGACGCGCCAATTCCGACCGCGCAACCGATCACCCCCTGCCCCAGGTTGAAATGACCTGTCCCTCTGGACACGTCCGCCACCGTGAGCGGAACCAGCACGCCGAGCACAGCGGCCGATATGCCGTCAAGGAGCTGGACGGATACGATGAGGTGAGGATCGGTCACAATCGCAAACAACGCCGCGCGCACCGTCAGAGCGCCGAAACAGAGGACGAGCAGGGGCTTGCGGCCCCACCGATGGGCCGTGCGCCCAACCCATGGCGACAAAAAAGTGACGAGAAGCTGAGGCGCGACGATCGAGATCGCGACGAGGATGGTCGCCGATCTTGCCGAACGAAGCGTCATGATACCCGCCGCGAGAGGCAACATGGCGGCGTTTGCAAGTTGGAACAGTACGACGCATAGAGCGAAGGTGAGAAGCGGCCGATTCGTGATGAGCGTCCGCAAGCCGGCGATGCCGGTTCTTTGATCGGGCTTTGCGACGCCGCCATGCGCCCTGTGCGGATCGATTTCTCGCGAACGAACCTGATAGAGGGCGATCAGGGCCGGCAGGGCCATTGCGGCGGCGACAAGGAAGACCCAGCGACTTGACAGATAGAAGCCGAAAGCGCCCATGCTTGCGGCGGCAAAACCGGATCCGGCCGAAGCGAACGCGCCGTTTCGGCCGAGCCGCTCGCTGATTTTATCGTGGCCGACGAGCCCTAGGCTGATGGCTGCTATTGCGGGGCCCAAGACGCAACTCGCGCCGGCTTGGACCAATCGAGAGACAATGACGATTGTGAAGACCGGCCAAGCGGCAAGCGCGAATGCGCTTACGGCAACGGCGACAACGGCCAAGGCTGCCGTCCAGCGCGTCGAACGGGCCGCATCGACGATCGCCCCGCCAGGGATTTGCCCCAACAGGGCCGTGAGGGCGCCGATCGTCAGGACAAGACCGATATCGGCCTGCGGCCAATTCTGGGCCGTCAGATAGACAGAGACAAAAGCGCCGAAGCCGGTCTGCACGTCCGCCAAGAAGAAGACGAACCAGTCGAGACCCAAGCGGCTGGCGCGCGAAGGTTCGGGAGAGCGGCCGGCGGGATCGAAGTTCGTTGCTGTGAGCGACACCGGCGCCGGTCCCCGACCTCATTACCGCAATTGCCGCAAATTCCGTGAATCGCTCGCGTTCCGGAAAAGACCTTTCCGACTCCGGCCAGCCGAACGCAGACGTCGTGCGGCGTGGACGCGTCGTCTGCCGACATGTTGTTGACGTCGGCGTTCATCGCAGCGATCGAGCCTCCGACGCTTGACCTTCCTTCCGGCGCTATAGGGGTCCCCGGGCTTCCGTACGGTCCACATTGACGCTGAAGTCGGCGTCGACCGCAACGCCATATCGCGACATCGCCTCCGCGCGCGAGACAAAACCGCTGATGACGTCGAGCCGAACCTCCTCGACCGGCCTCGCCTTCGGATTTCCATATCCGCCGCCGCCACCCGTGCGGGTGACGAAGAGGGTGCCCCTCGAAAAGCGGCGAGCGCGCATCTTGAGCGGCGATTCGACCTTGCCGTCAGGGTGGATGATTTCATTTGCAGGACCTGCGCCGTCCAGTCCGCCGGCAAGCCCCCAGGCCGGAGTTCGCGACCGTTCGAACCAAAGCGCGCCGTAGCAATCATCGAGCAGGCGATAGCTGCGCACCACGCCGCAACCGCCGCGCCAACGCCCGGCGCCCCCGGAATCGATGCGCAGCGAGAATTCCTCAACCCGGACCGGGAATTTGGTCTCATAGACTTCGGCGGGGATGTTGCGGAAGCCGCCGTTGCACAGGTTGACGAGAGCGCTCTCGCCATCCGAGCCGACCGTCCCGCCCCAGCCGCCCGCCGTTGGCTCGACGGATATCCATTGGCCTTTGTCGAGGTCCATATCGAAGAAGGCGGCCACCATGGAATCGCCATAGTGCGCGGCAGTCGCCTTTTCCGGCATCGCTTCGCTGAGGCATGAGATCATCAAATCGGCGAGAAGGCCGAGCCCGGTGAAATACCATTCGCAGGCGGCCGGCTCCCTGGCGTTGAAAATGCAACGCTCGGGGATATTGACCTCCATCGTCGAAAAAGACCCGCCGGTGATTGCGCGCTCAGGATTGATCATCGTCTTATAGGCGAGACGCAACATCGACACGGTCTGCACGGCGCCACAGTTGATCGATCCCTCGACCGGGCCAGACGAGCCGTCGAGATCGATAATCATCCGCTCGCCGTCGACGGTCAGTTTCAGCGCGATCTTGACGGGCTCGGCGCCGACCCCGTCGTTATCGAGAAAGCCCGCGCGATAGTAGACGCCGTCCTTCAGCTTGGCGATCGCTTCCCTGTCCAGCAGCCGCGCCTGTTCAAAGATGTTCGCACAGGCGGCGCGGTAGACGTCCGCGCCGATCCGGTCGAGAATTTGTCCCAGCCGCCGTTCGCCGGTACGGATGGCGGCGATCTGCGCATTGAGATCGCCGAGCGTCATTTCCTTGAGGCGCGTGTTTCGGGTGAGAAGATCGAACCATTCTGGAATTGGCTTGAATTTCGCGACAATGCGGGTCGGCCCTAGCCGCAGGCCCTCATGGTAGATCGACGTCGATCCCATCGTGGAGCCGGGATCGATCGCCCCAATATCCTGCCAATGAGCGCGGGCCGCTCCGAAGCCGACGAGTTCGCCTTTGTGGAACAAAGGGCCGATGGCGGTGATGTCGTGAAGATGGGTGCCTTGCAGGTACGAATCATTGAGAATGAATATATCGCCGGGATGGATGTCGTCGCCGTAACGATCGATGACGATCTTGACGCAAGCGTCGATCGCGCCGATGAACAGCGGCACGCCGGTCGATTGGCCGAGCATGGCGCCCTTTTCGTCGAGCAGCGCGACGGCGCTGTCCCGGCCTTCGTAAATGATCGCCGAAAAGGCCGAACGCCATAGCGCGGCGTTCATGTCCTGGGCGCAGGAGATGACGAAGTTTCGTACTACTTCCGTGGTGATCGGATCGGCTGCGGTGGTCGTCACAATTCAAGACTCCCTACGCCTTGCGAGTCAACGCCATGTGACCGCCGGCGATTGTTTCGACTTGCCAATTGTCGGGGACCAGCGTCGTCGCGGTCGGCTCTTCGATGATGGCGGGGCCGCGGACAATCTCGCCCGGCGCGATGCCGGCCCGGTCGATGATGGTCGTATCGTGGGGACGGCCGCCGAAGTAGACGCTGCGGCGCCGTTTTTGGCGCGGCTCGGCGGCAGCCGGTTCGGCGGCGCCCCGCCGTTTCAAGCGGCCAAGCGCAGCAACGCGCAGATTGGTCACTTCGACCCGATAGTCGGGGCTCGAATGACCATACTGCAGGTCATAGGCCGCGTCGAACGAGCGGCGCACGCCATGCATGTCGATCGGCCCGATCGGGATAGGAATCGTCAGAACATATTCCTGACCGTGATAGCGGAAGTCGGCGAGGCGTTCGAACGCGATGTCTTCGGCCTTGACGCCTTGCTTGCGCAGATAAACGCCTCCCTCCGCTTCCAGCTTCGCGAATTTCTCCTCCAGACCATCACGATCGACGCGCTCCCAATATTCGTAATACGTCATCTTGAAGTCGTGCCTGATGTCGGTCTGCAGCATGCCCCAGGCTGAAAAGGCGCCGGGCATGACCGGCACGATGACCTCGGGGATTTCGAGTTGCTCGGCGAGTGCGGCAGCTTGCGCCGGCCCCGCGCCGCCGTAGGCCACGAGCGAGAAATCGCGCGGGTCGATGCCGCGGCGAATAGTGATGGTGCGGATCGCATCGGCCATCTTGGCGTTGATGATGTCGATGATCCCCTGCGCCATCGCTTCGGTCGAGAGGCCGAACCGCCGGCCCAGAGCGCCGACGACCGCACGAGCTTTCTCAACGTCCAGCGTCATGGCGCCGCCCACGAAATTGGAAGAATCTAACCGGCCAAGGACGAGATTGGCGTCGCTGACCGTTGGCGCAACGCCGCCGCGTCCGTAGCAGGCCGGCCCGGGCGCTGCTCCCGCAGACTGCGGCCCGACGCGCGCCGCCCCGGCTTCCTCCCAAGCGATCGAGCCGCCGCCGGCGCCAATCACATGAATGTCGACGACCGACATTTGGATCGGCAGTCCCTCGAGTTCGGTCTCGTTCGACGCCGAGGGGCGGCCGTCGATGATCAGGGAAGCGTCGAAGGACGTGCCGCCCATGTCAACGCAAATGAGGTTTGCTCGCCCAGTCGCCTCTGAGAGCGCCCGGCCCCCGATCGCGCCGCCGACCGGCCCCGACAGCAGCGTCTGGAGTGGAGTCTCGGAGGCAGCCGAGGCTGTCATCGCGCCGCCATTCGATTCCATGACGTAAAGCTGCCCATTTGCCGGCAGCCGGTGAGAAAGCTTCGCGATGAGCGTATCGAGGTAGCGCTTGATGACCGGCGCAATATAGGCGTCCATGGCTGTCGTCGAGGTGCGCGCATATTCACGCCACTCCGGCGAGACGCGATGCGACAACGCTATCGAGACGTCCGGCAAATGGGCGCGTAAATACTTCCCAGCCGCCATCTCATGCGATGGATTCTTGAAGGCGAAGAGAAAGCAGACGGCGATCGCTTCGTAGCCGCGCTCCTTCGCCACGGCGATGACCTCATCGAGTTCGCGGACATCGATCGGCGTCTCGACATCGCCCTTTGCGTTGATCCTTTCGTTGACGGTGAAAGTATCCGCAAGAGCGATCAAAGGCTTCGGCTTGCGCCAGTGGATGGAGAAAATCTCGCCGCGGTCGTTGCCCTGAATCGTGTAAACGTCGCGGTAGTTCTTCGTGGTCAGAAGCGCCGTCTTGGCGCCGCGACGGGTCAGAAAGGCGTTCAGTCCGACGGTCGCGCCATGAATGAAGAAGGAGACTTCCGCGCCCTCGGGCAACGCCTGGCCGAGACCTTCGACAACGGCGAGAGCTGGGTTGGCCGGCGTCGACAGGATCTTGAACGCTTCGCAACGGCCGGTCTCGCAGTCTTGAAGGACGAGATCGGTGAACGTTCCGCCGATGTCGGCGGAAACGCGATAGGTCGCGCCTTTCACGGCAAACTCCGGAAAAAGTCGTGTGACTTGCGAGGCCGGCGCAGCGGCTGCCGCGCCAACCGCTTTGCGACGCCTATTGCGCCCACTCGCCCTTGAAATCGGGATGCTGGTCGAGGACCGCCTTGTCGATGATGGCGGGCAAGGGCCCGACTTCGTCCATGTTGAGGGCGGTTGGCGTCTTTTCGCCCTTGAGCAGAGCCTTCCCTCTCCCTGTCATGACCACCTCCTCCAGACACGCCGAGTGTTCTCGGCTTCCCACTAGACGGCCGAGCCTAGGCATAATACAAACTTTATGCAATAGGCATTTTGGAGCCGGACGCGTGGCTTGCGGCCCGACGCCTCGCGGCATTGCTACGGGCGATCACGGGAGGAGAATTTGGATCAGCGGACACGACGGCGCGAGCGTCCTGCCGCCGCCAAAAGCAACGGGGACAAAGAGGCGGAGGCCCCGCGCCGCCAACGCGGCTCGACAGCAGTCTACGAAGACATGCGTGAGGACATTCTTTCCCTCAAAATGGCGCCGGGATCGGCGCTGGACGAAATCGCCCTCGCCAAACGCTTCAGCCTCTCGCGAACGCCGGTCCGCGAAGCGCTATTGATGTTGTCGCGAGAAAATCTGGTGACGCTCCTTCCGAACCGGAGCGCCATCGTAACGCCTCATACGATGAGCAACGCCAACCAATATATGGATGCGCTGGTCCTCCTCTCGCGTGCTGTGATGCGTCTTGCCGCCGAAATGCGGGACGAATCGGCGTTGCGCGAGATTCGGGCGCGGCGGGAGGCCTATGAAGAGGCGGCGCGGCGGGAGGACGTCCACGGGATCGTGGTCGCCGATCTCGGATTCCATCGCGCCGTATCGCTCGCCAGCGGCAACGAGTTTCTCGGCAACTTCTATCGGCTGTCCTTGGAATATGGGCGACGAATGCACCTTCTTCACTACTATCCCCTCTTCGATGCGGCCGAGCGGAAAATTGCAATCAGCGAGCACGCCGAGATGACCGCTGCTCTCGAACGAGGCGATGCTGAGTTGTCGGAGGCATTGGCCGGCCAGCATGTCCTCTCCGAATTGCGCGTCGTTCAACGCTCGCTCGAACCGAAGGTTGGTGCGAAATTCGCGCTCGGCGCGGGATGGAGGCTTGCGCCGTGATCGACGAAGCGCTGAAGCAGGCCCGTCTCGAAAAACTATTGGCGGCGATGGATCGCGACCGCCTGGATGCAGTCGCCGTCGTTCCGGGGGCGAATTTCTATTTTCTCACCGGCGCGAATTTCCACTTGATGGAGCGCCCGACGGTCTTGTTCATCCTGCGCGACGGCTCCAAGCGCGCCGTGATTCCGGCGCTTGAGATGTCGCGCTGGCGATCCTTGGCGCCGGATGTCGACACCGTCTTTTGGCAAGACACAGACGGCTATTCGGACGCCTTCGCTAAAATAGCCCCGCGCATTTCGAGCGCTCGTGTCGGCGTCGAAGGGCAAAGGATGCGCGTTTTCGAATACGATGCGATCGCGCGGACGATGACGAGCGGCGGCCTCGTCGACGCCCATGCCGCCATCTCGTCCATGCGCCTCCACAAAGACGCGCTCGAGATCGAGGCGCTGCGCAAAGCGATCACGATCAGCGAAGCCGCGCTTGGCGACACCCTTTCGCTTATCCGATCCGGCATGAGCGAAGTCGAGGTTAAGCGAATGCTGATCGGCGCTCTATTGGCGCGCGGCGCGGATGGGCCCGCCTTCGATCCTATCGTTCTTTCCGGCGCCGCCGCCGCCGATCCGCACGGAGAATCGCTCACCGAGCGAAAGCTAAAGGCGGGCGATCCCCTGTTGATCGACTATGGCGCAGCCTGCGAAGGCTACGCCGCAGACATTACCAGGACCTTCTTTGTCGAACGGGTTTCGGAAAAGCACCGCGCCATTTACGAAGCCGTGCGTTCCGCCAATGAGATCGGCCGATCCGGCGCAAGGCCGGGAATGACGATGGATGAACTCGACAGTCTCGTCTCATCGCGCCTTCGTGAATCCGGCTTCGGCGCTCTCATCGCTCACAAGACCGGACACGGTCTCGGACTCGACATCCACGAAGCGCCGCAAGTCATGTCGGGCAACATGCAGCGACTCGAAACAGGCATGGTCTTCACCATCGAACCTGGGCTCTATCGACCGTCCGACATCGGCGTGCGTATCGAAGACGACTTTCTCGTCACGAGCGACGGCGGCGCATCGCTGACGACCTTCGAGCGCGCCTTGACGCTCATCGGTTGAACCGGACGATGATCGAGCAGAGCGGACTTGCCGATGTCGGAGAGACGCTGAGTATCGGGTCGGACGCGCTCTACGATCTGCTGGCCCGCCGACTCAAGCGCAGGCCGGGCTACAAGCTTTTGACGGTCTTGGCGCCCAACGACGCCGGGAATCGCTTGGTGAGGCTGTTTTCGTCCGATCATGACCAATATCCGCTGGGTGACGCCGACGCTGTAAGCGACAACAAATGGTTCCAGCGCCTCTTCGTCGAGCGGGAGCCGGTCGTCGCCAATGACGCGCTCGCGATTCTCGATTGGCTTCCCGGCTTCTTCGACCCGGAAACGTCCGACTACGGCTCGCTCATAAACTTCCCGGTCGTGATCGCCGGCGAGTCCGTCGGCTTGATCAATCTGACCGCGCCCGTCGGCCATTTCAGCGATGACAGCGTCGCGGCGGTTCGCGATGAGATCCCTTTGGCCGCGCTTGCTATTCTCGCGCAGCGCATCGCGCCTGGGAGAGCCGACGATGTTTATGGCCGAGGCTCCGACGGTCGAGTTTTCAGCACGCGACAACGACCGCAAAGCGGCCTGGACGATGACGGGGAAGTATGCATGCTTCGAAACGCCCCGCGTTCGGTATAACGAAACATCGTCTCGGAATTTGGATCGGCGAACGGCAAAGGGCTGATGAGGCGAACCGATGATGAAATTCAATCACGTCGCCAATCGCCTCGATCCCCGGTACTTTGAAACCGTCGTCGAAATGCTGAAGGCGAAGCTCGGCTTTGTCGAATTGCGGCGGACCGAACGAGCGATCTGGCTGCGCCAGCCCGGCGCCAATGTCGATCTGCAGTTCAGTCGCAGCCCCAGCGTCCATCGCGACGAGGACAAACTCCGTTCGCAAGTGTCGTTCTTGAGCGAAACGCCTCGCGCAGATCTGGAGGAGCTTGCGGCCTGGGCGCAAGCGCATGGGATGAAAGCCGAGGTCGGCAGCTATTCGGACCGGGAATTCTTCATGGACGCGCCGGAGGCCTTCGTCGACTTCGTCATCGAGTCGATGAGGCCGGAGCTCGCCGACTACGCCGTTTCGGTCTAGCGCATCGGATTCGCAATTTGAATCGCAGAGGCTCTCTGGAAACAACCGCCAAGGCCGCGGGCCGCCAGGTGAGTTCATTTGGGGGCCGATGCTCTAGCCGCGCTCGCGACGAGCCGGTCCTTGTCGTGACGCGCGCCCCGTTCGGGTCGGATCATTCAGCAAGCTCGGGAAATGGAACGATCGTCGACTTGACGGTCCGCATCGCCATTGCGTCGGTCACGGCCTGTCCGACGCCTTCCTTGGTGAACGGATAGACCGATTGCATGTCCAGCCAGGGATATTTCGCACGCGAGCGATAGAGCATGTCGACGCCCAGCGGCAGATCGTTGCCGGTAAACGCCCATGAACCGAGCACGGTAATGTCTTTCGCGCAAATGCGATGCCATGACGTTTCGATCTTGCCCGCGTCGGTGAACTGGCCCATCTCCACATAGGCGCCGCCGTCGCGCAGCATTTCGACGCCCTCGGGGCCTGCGCTCGGGTGACCGGAGCAGTCCATCACCAGATCGGCGCCGAAGCCGCCGACAATAGCCCGCACCGCCTCGATGCGCTCTTCGGCCGTTCGACATTTTTCGATGTCGACGGTCGCCTCGGCGCCGAACTTTCGCGCCAGAGCAAGGCGAGGCCGCTCGGGCGCGCCTATGCAAACGACGCGTCCGGCGCCCATCTCCTGCGCCGCGGCGACGGCAAGGATTCCGATCGGCCCCGATCCTTGGATCACGACCGTGTCGCCCCATTTGAAGCAGCCGGCGCGAACGGCGCGATTGAAGGCGCGGATGCAGGAGGTCAACGGCTCCGACAAGGAGCCGAGACGCAGGCTCATATCGTCGGGCAGTTTGTAGATTTTCGTGCCGGGAAGCATGTCGAGATCGACATAGACATATTCCGCAAAGCCGCCCCACAAATGCGGCGGCTTATCGAAGCCGAGATAGCGCCCGTAATAGACCGGCGTCAGGCACTTGTTGGCGCTTTCGGGATAGTGAACGCAATAGTAGCATCGCCCGCAAGGCATCAGCGGCGGTATCATCACCTTTGAGCCGACGCGGAGCGGCTTGCCCATGAAATCTTCGCTCAGACGCTCGCCCTTCTCCGCTATGACTCCGCCAATCTCATGGCCGAGCGTGAACGGCCAGGGCAAAGGTTTGGGCCAATGGCCCTTCAAAATATGCTGATCGGTGCCGCACACGCCGCAAGCGCCGATCTTGATCAGCGCGGCATTGGCCGGCACATGCGGCCAGGGGACGGTTTCCATCACCGGTCCGGCGCCGGGGCCGGCGAAAGTCGCGACTCGAATGTCAGGTTTGGGCATTGTCGCCCTCCGTGTCTGCGGCGCTGAGGCCAAAATTCCGACGAAACGTCGCCTCCATGTCCCGGCGGAGGCGGATCGCGGAATCCGTCGCATCCACCGTGCAATCGTCCCACCGAACCACCTGCCCGGCCGCCACCGGACGCTTCAGCCGCGCGCCATGAGCGGCGCCAATCGGCAGAGCGCCAAGGGCGAGAGAGTTTCGCGCCGGCGTCAGCTTGCCATAGATCGTATAACCGCCTTCGCCGTCCAGCGTCTCGCCGGCGGCGAGATCGCGTTTGGCCGCCGCCGCCACGTCGCCGCGAAAGTCCCGCGTTGCGCCCGTCGGCTCGCCCCGCGTCACGAGACTTGCAATCGAGACGCCCAATTCGAGGCCGATCAGATGATAGGGCTTGTAGAGGGCGCTGTACCAGCCCGATGCGTCGGTCTTGAGCCCGTATTCGGCAAAACACCGGCGAACGTATTCATTGGGCGCCCTGAACGTACATAGACGCCCCAACGCAGGTCCCGGAACACCGGGCGCCCGTCTCGCTCCAATGACGAAACGACTTCGACCATCCCGCTTTTCGGCAAGACCCCTCCCTCGGCGCTCGGGCGCAGCAGCGAGGGCAGGTCATCGACGCCGCATGCCGGGAAGGCGAGCCCGCCCTCGGCCACATCGAGTTCCGTCGCATTGGCCACCGCAGCCATTTCGATCGCCGACTTCGTTCCATCGAGAAAGGAATTGAACATGCGGTCGTTGAAATTGCCGGCGGCCACTTGCGCCTCGGTCAAACCGTAGTGGCGCCAGACTGTTTTCGGCGTCGACGCGTGATAGATGGGCAGGTATTTCGTACCCTTTCCGGCGCAGACGACCTCAAGTCCCGCGGTGCGCGCCCAATCGACCATCTCGGCGATCAGCGCCGGCTGGTCGCCATAGGCGAAGGAATAGAGCACGCCCGCTTCGGCGGCCCGGCGTGCGAGCAGAGGTCCCGCCAACGCATCCGCCTCGACATTCACCATGACGATGTGGCGCTTGTGCCGGCAGCAGGCGAGCGCATGCCGAATTCCCGCGGCCGGATCGCCAGTCGCCTCGACGATCACATCGAGGCCGTCGGCGGCGATGAGCGCCTCGGCGTCGTCGGTCAGGAACGCGCCGCCGCCGCGCAGCGCCTCCGCCAATGATTTCGCGCGCGCCTGCTCCGCGGGCCAGCCGACGGTTTCGACAGCCTTTCGGGCCCGGTTCACATCGCGATCGGCGATTCCCGCGACATGCAGCCCACGGATGCGCGGCGCCTGCGCCAGGAACATCGAGCCGAACTTGCCCGCGCCGATCAGGCCGACGCGCGCCGGCGTTCCGGCTTCGGCCAAAGCCGCGAGTTTCAGCGCCATGCTCATTGCCGTCTCCGAGCGGGATCGAGGGCAGAGGTCAGTCGTCTGACATCCTTGACTCGAACGCGCGCCGGTGCAACTTTTATCGCAAAGCGAGATTTCGAAAGAGGTCGGTCGCCGTGGAACGCCACCTGATTGCCGATTTGACGGAAAAGATCAGGAGCGCCGGCTCGCCACGCGAGATTCTCGTCAAACGGGTCGCCGACGCGCTGCGCGGGCAGATCGCCTCCGGCCAATTGAAGCCTGGCGCCCGCCTCATCAGCGAAGTCGCGCTTGCCCGAAGCCTCGAAATCAGCCGGCCGACGCTGCGCGAAGCGATGCGGATCCTCGCGCGCGAGGGTCTGCTCGTCATCAAACATGGCGTCGGCGCCTTTGTCGCCGACGAGCACAGGCTCATTTGGGGCCGACTCGATTCCATGCGCTCGTTCACGGATCTCATCCGTTCGGTCGGCGGCGCGCCGGGCGACAGTCACCTCAAGATCGAGCTTGCGCCGGCGCCCGAGGATGTCGCCGAGGCGCTGGACATACCGCCGCGAACGCCCGTCGGCCTTGTCACGCGCGTCCGTCTGATCGACGGCGCGCCGCTGGCGATCGCCAACGAATATGTCCTGTTGATCAAGCCGGAAGAGGATTTCGCGCGGCTCAAGACTTTTCGAGGGGGATCGCTCTATAATTTTCTTCGCGATCGTTGCGGCGTGACGCTGGCGCGATCCAGCGTCGTCATCGCCGCCGTCCCCGCCGACGCGCAAAGGGCGAAGCTCCTCAAAGTGCCGCGGCGCACGCCCCTCCTTTTGCTGCGCGAGCCTCACTACGACCTTACCGGAAGGCCGGTTCTGTTCGCGGTGAACTACCATAATTCGGATCTCGTGCAGTTCACGCTCACTCGCGCCGGGCTGACGACATGAGCCGCGCCCGTTTCTTCGCGCTCGGCAATATCAGCATCGACGACCTCGTCTTCGCCGATAGCACGACCATGTGGTGCGTGCCCGGCGGCAACGCCGTCTATTCGGCGCTCGGCATGGCGGTATGGGGAGAGGGACCTGATGTGATCGCCCCGATCGGCCCGGAATATCCGCTCGCCAAGCTCGGCGATCGAATCGGTCTCAGCCGATGCCGCCCGATCGAGCGGACGCTGCGCGACTGGGGCCTCTATGAAGAGGACGGAACGCGGCACTTCACTTTCCGGTCGAAGACGCGGAACTGGGTCGATTTCAGCCCGACGCTCTCTGATTTGGACGAGGGTCCTTTCGCCTTCTGCCATCTCGCCCCCCTCCCCTGGGGTCTTCACATGGAGCTCGCGGCGGCCTTGCGCGCCAGGGGCGCACGCCTCATTTCGGTCGATCCCGACGATCGGCGCCTTCACGAAGTGCCACTTTCCGAGGTGGCGCGGCTGCTCGGCCTCGTCGATATGTTCATGCCGAGCCGCCAGGATGTGTCGGCGATCTTTCCCGGACGTACCCCACTTGACGCCTTGAGAGCGTTGCGCGAGCTTTCGCCGGACACGCCCGTCATCGTCATCAAATGCGGCGCCGCCGGCGCCATCGCCCATCAGCGAGACGCCGCCGACTATCTCTCCACGCCCTCTGCCGCCGAGCGAGCCGTCGACGAGACCGGCGCGGGCGACGCTTTTTGTGGCGGCGCGCTGGTCGGCTTTTCTCGCAAGCTTGCTCTCAGCGAAGCGCTGACGCGCGCCGCGGTATCGGCCTCGTTCGCCGTCGACGCCGTGGGACCGGCGGCGCTCGTGGCGGCGCCTGCGGAAGTCGCCAGCCAGCGGCTCGACCGCATATCAAGGCGGATCGAGGCGCGGCCCCTTTAAATCGAAGCTTCACATCATCGAGAATTTCAGGAGGAAGAGTTGGACGAGGAAAAGAAGGTCATGCTGCAGGAAATCGCGATGCAGCCGGACTTCGTCCGCAACAACGTCGAGCTCATGCTCGAGGCCACGCGCAAGTCCCTGGCGGAGCATCCTCAACGCGATATCGGCCCCGGCTTCATGCTTGGTTGCGGCGACAGCTATTGCGCTGCGCTCGCTGCCCGCAGCTTCATGATGGACGCCACGGGAAGGATGGTCGAGCCGGTCGAGGCGCTCGAGTTCTCCCGTTATCTCGTCTCGTATATGCCCGCCAATGCGTTCGTCTTCGGCATATCCAATTCGGGAACGGTGTCGCGAACGATCGAGGGGGTGAGACTGGCGCGCGAGCGCGGCGCCTGGACCTTCGCGGTGACAGTGAGCGCGACCAATCGCCTCGCCGAAACCGCCGAGACGCTCGTCAAAGTCAACGCCACGCCGAATATCAAGGAGCGCCCGGATGGCGCCCGCGTCGTCACGCCGGGAACCGTCACCTACACCGCGAGCATGCTCGGCCTCTTCGTCGCCGCCATCGCGCTCGGCGAGAAACTTGGCCATCTCGACGCGAAACGTTCAAAGGCGCTGATCGACCAGCTTCGCCGGGTCGCCGACAGCATGGTCGCCGCCGACAAGATTGCTCGCCCGATCGCCGCGGATATTGCGGCAAGTTTCCTCCCCAACCGCAAGACGGTCATTCTCGGCGGCGGCCCCAATTTCGCCACGGCGTATTTTGGAATGGCCAAATGGCACGAGGCGCTGACGCGGCCCTGTCACACCTCGGAGCTCGAGGAATGGGCGCATGAGGAATATTTCATCACCGACGAACGCACGGACACATTCATCCTCTTGCCGCCGGGCGGCGGCCACAGCCGCGGGCTCGAACAAGCGGCGGCGGCGAAGGAGATGGGCTCAAGAGTCATCCTGATCGCGGCCGCGGGCGATGAGGAGGCGCAAAAGCTTGCCGATGTCTATTTCGCCATGCCATCCGACATTCCAGAGCCCCTGACGCCCTTCGTCTATAAGGCGCCGTTCGAACATCTCTCCTGCCAGATCGCGCACGAGCAGAAGATACCTTTCTTAGGGTTCAACAATCCCAAACGCCAACAGGTCAATTTCCGGCAAATCTTCGGCTCGGCCCAGGCCGCCGAGGCTAGGTGAGAGACAAATGAGCGAACTCCTGTCCCTCGTCAAGGCGGGTGCAAAGCCGATCATCGGCATGGTGCAGCTCGGCGCCTTGCCGGGAAGTTCGCGCTATCGAGGCGGTCACATCGATGGGATATTGCGCGACGCCATAGAAGAAGCTCGCACGCTCGCCGAAAACGGCGTCGAGGCCCTCATGGTGCAAAATCTCGGCGATCTGCCCGTCGCCTCAAACGC
>DASZFX010000319.1:0-10817 GCA_035939375.1 Roseiarcus sp. | reverse complement strand
CCGGGCGCAATGGCGCAACAGCGATCTCGACTTCTCCACGATCGAGGCCCTGCTCCAGTCTTTGCGTCGGTTTCCGGCGCAGGCCGGATTGATGCGCTCTGATTCCGGCGACGATGTTCGCGCCTTCGAAATTCTCAGCATCGATCCCGCCGTGCGGCGCGCCGCCAAGACGCCCGCCGACGTCAGCCGATTGTGGGACGCCTGCCAGATACCTGATTACAGAAACATTTCCGGCGGCGCCCATGCCGAACTGGTCAAATCGGTGTTCGAATTCATCGTGCGCAAGGGCAATATCGCCGAGGACTGGTTCTGGCGGCATTTGTCCAGCGCCGACCGAACCGAAGGCGATCTTGACGCCTTGTCCTCACGCATCGACCAGGTCCGCTCCTGCGCCTATATGGCCAATCGCGAGGACTGGCTCGTCGATCCTGGACATTGGCAGGCGATGGCGCGTCAGGTAGAGGACAGGCTGTCGGACGCTTTGCATGAGCGGCTTGCCCAGAGGTTCGTCGATCGGCGAACCAGTCTTCTTTTGCGCCGCTACAGAGAGAATGCGATGCTCAGTGCGGAAGTGACCTCGACCGGCGACCTGCTGGTCGAGGGTCAGACGGTCGGACGGCTGCAAGGATTTCGCTTCACGCAGGATTCCGAAGCGAGCAGCGAGGCCGCGAAGGTTGCGAGCCAGGCGATCGCCGAAGCGATCGCTCGCGAAGGAGACATTCGCGCCGCCCGTCTCGGCGAAGCGGTCGACGCCTCGCTGGTCCTCGCCAATGACGGCGCCATCCGTTGGCTCGGCGATCCGATCGCCAAGCTCGTGGCGGGCGACAAGCTGTTGCAGCCCCGCGCGGTCATTCTGGCGGACGATGCAGTGACGAATGCCGCCAAGGAGATCGCGCAACGGCGGATCGACCTCTGGCTCGCGGCCTATGTCCGGCGCGTGCTCGGGCCGCTTCTTGATCTTGAAGCCGGCGAGGGATTGGAAGGCGCGGCGCGCGGCGTCGCCTTTCAACTCGGCGAATCGCTCGGCGTTCTCGAAAGAGGCCGCGTCGCCCAGGACGTGAAGAGCCTTGACCAGAACGCGCGCGGCGCCCTGCGCAAGGTCGGCGTTCGCTTTGGCGCGTACTATGTCTATGTTTCGGCCTTGCTGAAACCTGCCCCGCGCGTGCTCGCCTTGCAGCTATGGTCGCTGCGGAACACGCAAGGCGCCGCCGATGAGCGCCTCTCCGAATTGCCGCAATTCGCCGCCGCCGGCCGAACCTCGTTCGTCGCCGACAAAAGCCTGCCGCGCGAGACGCTTCGCATCGCCGGCTTCCGGCTTTGCGGCGACCGGGCGGTGCGGGTCGATATTCTCGAACGTCTTGCCGACCTCATTCGTCCGGCGGTCGCTTACCGCCCAGGCGTCAGCGTCGGCGCCCCGCCGCCCGGCGCCGCCGATGCGGACGGCTTCGTCGTCACCGTCGCCATGACCTCGTTGACCGGATGTTCCGGCGAGGCTTTGGGTTCAATCCTGCGCTCGATGGGCTTCGAGAGCCGTCAGGTCAAAGGCCCCGCGATCACCGCGCCGCTCAAGACACAGGACGCGGCGCCAGTCGCGCCGCCGGCCCAGCCGGCCGAAGCCGAAGTACAAGCACAAACGCCGCCGCTCGAACCGCTGGCGGAGCCGGAAGTGCAGACGCAAACATCGTCGCTTGAACCGCGGGCCGAGGCTGAAGCCCGGGCCCAAACACCGGCGCTCGAACCGCCCCTCGCGACGGAGACGACGGCGCCGGTTGGCGATTCAGCCGAGACCCGCGCAACGGCGCCTGTTGTCGAGAGCGCGCCTATCATCGACGAGACTCCGCCGTTCGAGCGCCCGGCCGAAACGGCCGAAGCGTCAAGCGAGATCGAAAGCAGCGCGGCGCCGGAAGCTTTGGGCGTCAGCGCCGAATCTCCACCGACGGATGAAATCAGCGAAGCGTCGGACAGCGCAGCCGTCGGCGCGAAAGCTCCATCTCTTCCGCAGGAGACGACGGTCGAGGTCTGGCGCCCGGTTCATCACCGCCGCGGCGACAGGGGCGCGGCGCGCCGGCGCGAGAAGCCGCATGCGCCGCCGGCGCCCGCCGCAGGTGCGCAGGCGCCGGCCCCGGCGCAAGACGGCGCGAAGCCGGGCGGCAGACGAGGCGGAATGTTTCGCGGCGGCCAGGGTCGGCTGCGGCCAGACCTTGCGCCTCGACCGGGCGGCCGCGCCGTCGCAGAGGCGGCGGTTGCTGATCGGAACCCCGAGGCGGGCGCCCCGGTCGCTCCGGTCGAGCCCAAAAGGACGGGGCGCGACGCCACGAGCGGGCAGCCGCGTAGAGACGCTCAGACGCCACCGCAACGTGCTCGCCGAGAGCAGCCGGTCGATCCGAATTCTCCGTTTGCGAAGCTTCTGGCGCTCAAAGCGCAGCTCGAGGCCAAACAGCGCGGGGAATAGGCCGGCGCGACCTCAGCGACGTCGAGATTGTTGCGCCGCCGCGTCAATGGAGGTAGCAACCAACGCCAAGCGTGGGGTCGAGTTTCGCCCAAACGCGTCAGGCGGTCACTGGCGCCGCCTGCAGGAGACGGGCATGACTTATGTCGTGGTGGAGAACTGTATAAAGTGTAAATACATGGACTGCGTGGAAGTGTGCCCCGTGGACTGTTTCTACGAGGGTGAGAACATGCTGGTCATTCACCCCGACGAGTGTATCGATTGCGGCGTCTGTGAGCCTGAATGTCCCGCGGAGGCGATCAAGCCGGATACCGATTCCGGCCTTGAGAAATGGCTTGGTTTGAACGCTGAATACGCCAAGGTTTGGCCGAATATCACCGTCAAACGCGATCCAGAGCCCGACGCCAAGGATTACGACGGACGAGAAGGTAAATTAGAGACGTTTTTCTCCTCCAAGCCCGGGCAGGGGGACTGACAGAGCTTTCGTCGCGCGTTCCGCGCGATTAACCACCTCGCGGCGACGAGCGGCCGTGAGGCGGGGTTGCTTTTGATTCTTCATGCATTTTGTGATATACACATTTTTAACGATCGGCAGTTGAGCGCCTTGCCGCTCGAGGGGCGGGCGCTACGTCGGCGCTCGCCTTCGAGTTCGACAGTGCGTTTCAGTAATTTACCGTAACCGACCGTGATTGGTGGCGTCTGCTTGCGCAGCGATGCGCCGGAGACGGTCGCGGCGGGATCGAGAGTTGGAGAAGAACGGCCATGGCGGCGCGAAAGAAAACTCCCAAAAGAACAGCAGGTCGCGGGTCGAAGGCGCAACAGCGGACGACCAAGACCGCGGCGAAGAGCGCCAAGAATTCACCAGCGCGCAAGAGCAAGGCGAGCAAGACCCTCGCCAAGCCCGAGAAAGCTGCGCTTGTCGCAAGACAGAAAGCGGCGAAAGCGAAAGCCGCGGCCAAAAGCTCGAAACACTCGGCGACGCCCGCCAAGACCAAGGCCGCGGCGAAACGGGCTTCGGCTGCCTCAAAAACGGCGCGCGCATCGGTCAAGCACACCGTTGAACACGCGGCGAAGAGCGCCGGCGGCGCGCAGTCGGTCAAAACGACGGCCGTAACAAGTCACGCAAAGGAAAACCAAGAATTGAGCGCAGCTAAAATCAAGACTGAAGTAAAAACTCCAGCGTCGATCAAGACTTCCCCGGCCGCCAAGGCCAGCGTCAGCCCGCCCAAGGGCGCCGTCGTCGCTGGAACGAAGCCGGCGGCGGTTGAAGCTACTCGCGCGCCGAACTCGGCGGTTCAGCCGGTCAAGGCGACGCCCGTCGTCGCTCCCGTCGTGCCGTTGCAGGGCGCCGCCAAGCCGCCCCGTCCGGCTGGAAGCGACAGCGCCCCGGCCCCACGCGTCGAAGAGCCCTCGGCGCCGAAAACGGCCAAGCACGCCGCGCCGCGGCACGGGTTCAAGACTCATGAGTTCGTCGTCTATCCGGCCCATGGCGTCGGCCAGATTGTCGCGATCGAAGAGCAGGAAGTCGCCGGTTTTCGGCTCGAGCTTTTCGTAATCACTTTCGTCAAGGACAAGATGATGCTGCGCGTTCCGGTCGGCAAAGCCGCCAGCGTCGGCATGCGCAAATTGTCGGATCCCGATCTCGTGAAGCGGGCGCTCGATACGCTTCTTGGCCGCGCGCGCATCAAGCGGACCATGTGGTCTCGTCGCGCTCAGGAATATGAGGCGAAGATCAATTCCGGCGATCTCATCGCGATCGCGGAGGTCGTGCGCGACCTCTATCGTTCGGAGGCTCAGCCTGAGCAATCCTATTCCGAGCGCCAACTCTATGAGGCCGCGCTCGATAGAATGGCGCGCGAGGTCGCCGTCGTTCAAAAACTGAGCGAGGCCGACGCGCTGAAGGCGATCGAGGGACAGCTGCAGAGAGGCCAGCGCCGCGGCAAGACTGACGCCGCCCCAGGCGGCGAGCCGGCCGGCGACGCGGACGTCGAGGAAGCCGCTTAAGAACGGGCGACGATGGGTCGACGGATTGCGAAATGCGCCGCCGCGACCGATTGGGCCGACCCGGAGAAGGGAGCGGCCCGCGGCCGCCGTCGTCAATCGAGCGAACCGCGCGCCGGTCGCGGGCGGGTTCGCCGCAAGGCTGCGCCTGACCCTGCCGACAGGGCGCCACTACGCGGCGCCGTGTGATTTGCGACCAATCGACGCAGGACCGAAAGCTTTGGCGTGACGGCCACGCCGTCGATCGTCTCCAGTCGACCGGCGCGATTGACGGTATGAAGCCGGCCGCCCGGCCAAAGCGGGCCAGATTCGATTTCAGACGTGAAGGTCTGCCCGAAATTCTCAGGGTCGATTCGGTCGATCCGCGCCAGGCGAAGCGCCCGCCCGTAGGTTAGGCTGCAATCTTGCACTGGGCGCCATAGAACGCCCGATCTCTCGATGACGGCGCCCGCCGGGCGCGCGGCGCGGCCGTCGATGAGAGCAGGGCTTGCGGCATGGGGCAGCCACGGCCCGAACAGGCGCCGAGCGTGATGGATCGCCAGCGTGTCCGAATAACCGCCGAGCCCGTCGCGAACTACCGAGGTCATGTAGTAGCGCCCATTCCGCGCGAAGACGGTCGAGTCGGCCGCTTCGATTCCTTCGAGCAACGGCTCGCGCCGCTCCCACCGGTAGGGAAAATCGACGCATCGATAGAGCGGCACTTTCCCTGAGCCCGAACTCTCCGGGATCATCCACAATTGGCCTTCCTCCTCGATGAGGAAGGGGTACGAAAGATGCCACGGCTCTTCGATGACCGGCGTCGGCTCGCCGATCGGCCCTTCCGGGCCGAATTCGATCGTCGAAATGACGCCCTTGCCAGCGCGATGATCCAGGCTTTCGAAGAACAGGCAGGTGCGCCCCCGCCAGACGAAAGGAAAAGGATCGGCGAAGGATTGATAGCCGCGATCGGGCAAGACCCGCCATGTCGGCCCGTCGAGGCGGCCAAGGTCCATCACGCCTGGGCCGTCGTTGAAGCGCCAGCCGATGCGCCAATGCGGCCCATAGCAGACCAGGTGATAGAGCGTTCGCGCGGCGTTCTTGGCGAGATTGGCGACGGCGCCGCGCATGATCTCCGCCTCGGAGGCCGTGCGGGCTTCGAAGAGCGGTCGCGGCGCGGAGCGCTGCGGGTCGCGGATCGCTTGCTCAATCAGGACGATGGCGCGCGAATAGACGGCCTCCATCCCTCCGGTGAGGCCGTCGGCCGCTTCCAGCGAAGGCAGGCCGATCGCGACGATCTCGCCGGTGGAAGGCTTCTCGATCGCTATCCACGGAGCGCGGCCGGCGACAAGCGCGCCGATCAGCGCCGTTTCGGCGCCGCTATTGTCGAAGAGGGGCCGGAGCGAGAGGACGTCGGGGTCGGCGCGACGCGGGTTCGACGAAAAGTCGATCACGACGTCCGCGGCGGCGTCGGACGCCGCATCGAACTCGGCGGCGGGCAGGAGATCGCAAATCGTCTCGCGCCCGCGTCGATAGACGAGACGTTCAAGTTTCAAAAGAGGCGGAACGGCGGCCGGCTGGGCGCCGCCGCCGTCGCCAGCGCGCAGAGCGACGCCCGCGCCCGGGAAGACGCACGCCAGCCGAGTCTTGAGCAGGCGATGGAAACGCCGCAGCTTGTCGCGATCGACGACGATCTCGATCATCATCGGCGGCGATCCATCAATTGCTCGACAAGATCGCAATAGGCGTCCGTCATTGCGCTTAGGGGAAAGCGCTGCTTGAGCCGACGTCCGCTGGCGGTCAGGCCCGCGATGAGATGCTCGTCGAACAAGGCGCGTTTGATCGCGTCGGCGAAAGCCACGCGATCGAGGGCGTCGACGAATATCGCGCAAGCCGCGCCGTCGACGCAGAGCACTTCCCGCAACACCTCGAGATCGTTGGCGACGACCGGCGTTCCCGATTGCGCCGCTTCGACCGGCGCAAGTCCGAAGGTCTCGGCGCGGCTCGGGAAGACGAAGCAATCCAGCGCCGCATGCAAGACGCCGATTCTTTCCGGCGCCAATTCGCCGAGAAAAAAAACCCGGTCCGCGACGCCGATTTCGCGCGCGGCCGCTTCCAGCCGCGCCCGGTCGCCGCCTTGTCCGGCAAGCGCGAGATATGCGCCGGCGAGCAACGGAAGTACGGCGATCGCGGCGTCGAGTTGCTTGAACCGATGGAGGCGTGCGGCGCAGCCGATGAGCTTGACGTTCTGGGGCAGGCCGAGCTGGGCTCTTGCCGCAGCCTTTGAAATTGTCGCGCTCTTGTCCTCGAAGCCGTGATCGACGCGGATCATCCGCTCGCGATAGCGTCGCGGATAGTTGGCGTACATTTCCTCCGTATGGCGCGAATTGACGACGATCCGGTCATAGGCGCCGATGGAGCCTAGCAGCTTGTCGGCGGCCAGGACGCCCGACCCGATGATCGCTCCTGCTGAAACCTGATTGGCGACGATGCGCCTTGCACCGGCGAGACGCGCGATTGGCGTCGCGATGACATTGCCGTAATGCTGGAAGGCGATGACGACGTCCGGCCGGATGCGGCGCATCGCGCCGTAAAGGCGCAACAGGAAACGCAGGAAGGCCATCGGCTTGGCGGGGCGTTCGACGGCGCAATATTCGACATTAGCCTTGCGATCGAAGGAAGCGGTGCGACGAAAGAAGAAGATCTGATGGACCTCGAATCCGCGCGAAGAAAAATCGGCGGCGATGAGCCGGGATATCTCTTGGGCGCCGGCGTTTTCGGCCTGCGTCTGGACCAGCATGACGCGTGGGGCCGCCGCGATGGTCATGCCGTCGCCGGCAGGGAGCGTTCACCGTCCGGAACGCGCGCGTTGGCGCCGGTTCCGTCGCCGGCAAGGTTCTCGCTACAGACGAAACGGTCCACCGCGCCGAACGAGAGGCCGGCCAGCGCGAGAACAAGTCCAAGCGCCAAGGGCGCAAACAACGCCTCCTCCTGGTACATGCCGTTGACCAGAATGATGACGATCGAAGAAGCGGCGAGAGCGAGGGCGGGCGCGCGGAACGTCTTGAACAGGCGCCACGCCACCCGAGCGAGAAAGCCGTAGATCGCCAGCACGCCGATGGCGGCGACGCCCATTTGATAGAAAAGAACCCCGATCGCGCTTTCGACCGCGATATCGGTCGCGCCGGCCCGTTGATAATTGCCCCAATCGATCGCGGAAAAATCGACCGACAGATTTCCGCCTTGGGCCAGCGTATGGCCGATCGGATTGCCGAAGAAACCGTTAATGCCGCCGATCAACCCAAGCACGTGGAAGTCCCCATCTTGCACGCCTGTCCAGAAAACGAACAGTGCGTAGAAGGTCAGAACCACCGCGAGGCCGAGCGGCGCCAGGACGCCCGTACGGAAACGGGCGGCAAAACAGAAGGCCAACGAAAAGACCAGCAAGGCCGATGCTCCCTTAGCGCTGACAAAGAGCAACAACGGCGCCGCGACAAGCGGCGCCAGCCGGCCCCCCTGGGCCGCGATAAAGGCGATGAGAAGCGCCAGGCAATAGCCGAAGCTGATTGGATGGAAATTCGGACCTTGCAGGCGAACCACCCGCAAGTCGAGACCGCTGAGGAGATTGGTGTTGAAGACACTGCTGGTCAAGAAATCGATTGTCCCGGCGATCACTTCGCCGGTGTCGCGCGCCTGTTGCTCGAAGCGTCGCGCGTCGCGATTGGCGAGCGAGGCCAGGTCCCAATAGTTCCAGCCATTGGTGGCGTCGAGCCAGCGCTCGATAGCGAGAAGTTCGACATAGCCGCATATGATCATGAGCGCGAGGATGAGCGTCGCGGTCGATCGCATGGCCAAGGCGTTGCGCGAAGAAATGACGAGGCAGATTTGAAACAGCAGCGCCGGCAGGCTGAGGTTGCGCATGTAGATCGTGGCGCCGCGCGCGTCGATCGGCAGGCCGGCAATGAAATAGGCGCCGGCCAGCGCCAGGATTCCGGTCGAGGCGAGGATCATCCGCCAGACGAAGGGCGAGAGGCGGACACGGCCCGAAATGACGCGCGCCGCAATCGTCGCCCATATGCCGATCGTGATCAGGAAGTCATAGGCTTTCATCGCTTCGAGGTCGGAGAAGAGCGCCACGTGGGACGAGGCCATTGCCACGAACGTCGTTTGAAATATGTAGGAGACCAGGATGACCGTCGGCGCGGCGCGTTCGAAGCAGAGCGCAACGCCGCCCGCCGAGACGAGCGTGAAGGCGATCGCCAAAACCGGATTGATCAGATGCACGACGATCGGCGCCGCGGTCATAACGAAAGCCAGCAAGGCGGTCGCGAAAAGATCGACCCATCGCCCGTCCTGGCTCGCGCGTCTCAACGCCTCCCCGTCCATCCTCGTTCCGGCGTTTGGTCAATGTGGCTCCGCGTCCCACGGCCGCGGCAAATCCAGCATTAGTAACCATTGCTTAACGCTTCGTGTATCTTGTACTTGACAGGCCGCGATATGGATCCGGCGGGAGTTCTGGTCGACCACGCTTGCGATGGTTCTGTCCTACAAAGCATCGACGCGCCAGGCGGCGGGTCTCAGCGATCCAGGCGCGCTGGAGCTTTGGGACGAGCGTCCGGCTCTTCGGCCGCGTGAAGTCCTCGATCGCGCGGCGATATGGCTCTTCGTCAGGCGCAATGCGGTCCTGATCGCGCTTGTCGCGGGCGTCGTCGGCATTCTTTGCCTCTTCGCGCTGTGGCTTTTCTTCGACCAATATTCCGCGACAGCACTCGTCCTGGTCGATCCGCGCGACGCGAAGGCGACCGCGACGCAAGAAGTTCTCGCCAATATCGGCCCCGATTCGATCGCCGTCGAGAGCGTGGTTCAAATCGCCAAGTCGGATGGGTTCCTCGGCGCGCTGGTCGATCAACAGGGCCTGGCGAAGGATCCGGAATTCAACCGCGGCGCCGAGGACGCCGAAACGCAACGGGCTGCGGCGGCCGAGAAACTCAAGGCCAAACTGTCGGTTGCGCGGCGGGGCGCGACCTATGTGATCGACGTCACGATGAAGACCAGGGAGCCGCAAAAGAGCGCGCGCCTCGCTAATGCGGTCGCGAAAACGATCGTCGACAATCAATCGCAATTGCGGACCGGCTCGGACCAGCGCGCCATCGATTTCATCGGCGCCAAGCTCGCCGACCTCCGCGCCCGCGTGAACAACGAAGAGACCGCTGTGGCGACTTTGAAGGCGGCGCTGCAGATAACCGACGCCGGCCAAGGCGAGGTCTTGCAGGAGCGGCGCATCACCGAACTCAACCAGCAGTTCGTCCTCGCCAAGGCGCATACGCAGGAGACGCGGGCGCGCGTCGATCAATTACGCAAGGCGAACGCCAATGACGCCGCGGAGCTGCCGTCCGCGCCGGCGGCGACGGTGCTGAACGCCCTGCGTCAGGACTATGCTCGGCTTACTCGCCAGGCGGCCGAGAAGGAGACGGTGCTCGGCGAACGCCATCCCGACGTCGCTGTTTTGCGCGCGGAGATCGTCGACGCCAAGAAGCAGATCGCGGCTGAAGAGGCGCGGCTCATCGCCTCGGCCAGGAATGACTACGTCGAGGCGCGCCAGCGCGAGGCGGGCCTCGCCGAAGAACTGCGCAAGGCGCAGGTCGACAGCGGCGCTGGGGATCAGAATCTCGTCAGGCTGCGGCAGGCCGAACGCGACGCCAAGGCTGATCGCGACGTCTATGATCAATTGTTGACGCGCCAGAGGGAGCTGATCGAAAGCGCCGGCTTTGCGCCAATCGACGTGCGCATCGCCTCGCCCGCCTCGCCCCCGCTCCGCGCCACAACGCCGGGGTGGCCGATCATGCTGGCCGCGTCGAGCCTTTTCGGCCTTTTTGCGGGCATGGCCGCCGCCGCCGCCCGCGAGGCGAGGTTGGGGTCGCTCGCGACGTCGGCCGAGATCGAGCGAATCGTCGGCGCGCCGGTCGCCGGGATCGTACCCTTTCTTTCACCGCCGCCGTCGGTGGACGGCGTCTCGGCGGAAGGCGCGGCGGCGCGTTGGTTCGCGGATCTTTGCGCCGCGGCGCTTATGAAGCTGGCCCTTCGCCGCGGCCTCCTGCTGGTGACGTCGTCCCGCGCGGGCGAGGGCGCTTCAACTATCGCCGCCAATATCGCAGGCCACTGGGCGGGGGAGGGCCTGGAAGTGCTCCTTGTCCAGCTCGGCGCGACAGGCCGTGAGACCAATCCGCGCGCCGGCGTGATCGAGGTCCTCGCGGGCGAAGCGCTGTTGCAGGACGCGATCTTGTGGCGCGGCGCAGGGCAGGCGAGGCTGCTGACGCTCGGCGCTGAGCCGGCTTCGCGCGACGAGACCACGGGTCTCGACGCGGCCGCGCCGCGGCTTCACGCCCTGCTT
>DASZFX010000318.1:0-7110 GCA_035939375.1 Roseiarcus sp. | reverse complement strand
CTGACCGACGCCGATGCACATGGTCGCCAGGGCCCGGCTCGCGCCCCGATCGTTCATCTCGATCGCGACGCTGAGCGCAAGGCGCGCCCCGGACATGCCGAGCGGATGGCCGATCGCGATCGCCCCGCCATTGGCGTTGACCTGCTCGGCGTCATCGGGCAGGCCGAGAGCGCGCAGGCACGCCAGCGCCTGTGCGGCAAAGGCTTCGTTGAGCTCGATCGCGCCGAAATCGCCGATCGCGATTTTCAGCCGCGCCATGAGTTTTTGCGTCGCCGGCACCGGGCCGTAGCCCATGATGCGCGGCGCGACGCCCGCGGTCGCCAGGCCCGAAATACGAGCGATCGGCGCCAGCGCGTGGCGCTTGACCGCCGCGGCCGAGGCGACGATCAGCGCCGCCGCGCCGTCATTGACGCCGGACGCGTTGCCGGCCGTCACCGTGCCGCCCTTGCGGAAGGGCGTCGTCAAAGCGGCGAGCTTGTCGAGGCTGGTCTCGCGCGGATGTTCGTCGCGCTCGATGCGCGTCACATTGCCCTTGCGATCCTTGATCTCGACGGCGGCGATCTCACGGGCCAGGCGTCCGTTTTTTTGCGCGGCGGCGGCGCGCTGCTGGCTGCGCAAAGCAAAGGCGTCCTGATCGACGCGCGAAATCTGAAATTCCTCGGCGACGTTCTCGGCGGTCTCGGGCATGGAATCGACGCCATATTGCGCCTTCATCAACGGATTGACGAAGCGCCAACCGATCGTCGTATCGAAAATCTCCGCCTGGCGCGAAAAGGCTTCCGTCGCCTTGCCTTGAACGAAAGGCGCGCGCGACATGGATTCGACGCCGCCCGCTATAGCGAGATCGATCTCGCCGGCGCGGATGGCGCGGGCCGCCGTGCCGACCGCGTCGAGGCCGGAACCGCAAAGGCGGTTGATCGTCGCGCCGGGAATTTCCGGCGGCAGGCCGGCGAGCAGCAAGGCCATGCGGGCGACATTGCGGTTGTCCTCGCCCGCCTGATTGGCGCAGCCGGCATAGACTTCGTCGATCGCGTTGGGATCGAGCTTGGACGCTTTGACGAGCGTCGCCTTGATCGCATGGGCGAGGAGATCGTCGGGCCTGACGGAGGCGAGTGCGCCGCCATAGCGCCCGACCGGCGTTCGCGCCCCCTCGCAAAGGAAGACATCGGTCATCGATTTCCAGCTCCCGCTTTTGCCCATAGGGAAACGTCTCGGGGCGACTTTATAGCCGGCCCCAGCCCATGGGCGCCACGCAATGGGGCGGCTGCGGCCGCCCGGCTTCAGGCAGAACCCTGCCTTGCGCCGCCTCGGATTCCCCTTCCCGCCGCGAGCGGCTAAATTTCTTCTTCGCCCCGGTCGAAATCCGCCCGGCTCGAACGACATCGGCTCAGCTGGCGCATTCCGCGCAGCCAAAGATCGAGGAGAACGCCATGCAATATATCCTGCTGGTCCACACGAGCGAAGCCGGCTTTGCGGCGATACCGAAAGATCAGCTCGGCGAGGCGATGGCCGCCTATGGCGCCTATAGTGAAGCGCTCAAGAAGGCCGGGGCCATGGTGGGCAGCAACCGATTGCAACCGATCGCCACCGCGACGACCGTCCGCGTCGTCAACGGCAAGTCGCAGGTGCTCAATGGCCCCTATGCCGAAACAAAGGAGCAGCTCGGCGGCTATTTCCTGATCGAGGCGCCCGATCTCGACGCGGCGATTTCCTGGGCGGCGCGCTGCCCCGGCGCCTCGCACGGCGCGATCGAGGTCCGGCCGGTTTGGACAATGTAAGCCAAGGCGACATGACGCCTGATGAAGGCAAGGCGCGCGACGCCGCGGCGGCTGCGGCGCGCCGCAGCTACGGCAGGCTGGTCGCCTTCTTGAGCGCGCGCACGCGCGACGTCGCCGGCGCCGAGGACGCGCTCTCCGAGGCCTTCGCCTCAGCGCTCGCCCATTGGCCCGTCGGCGGCGTGCCGCGCAATCCTGAAGCCTGGCTGCTCGCCGCGGCGCGGCGGAAATCGATCGATGCGGCGCGGCGGCGGCGAACCGCCGCGGAAGCGAGCGGCCATGTGCAATTGCTGGCCGAGGAGACGGCGGCGATGGCCGAAGAATGCGCGCCCATTCCCGACGAACGGCTCAAGCTGATGTTCGCCTGCGCGCATCCGGCGATCGAGCCCGCCATCCGCGCGCCGCTGATCCTGCAAACCATCCTCGGCTTCGACGCAGCGACGATCGCCTCGGCCTTTCTCGTTGCGCCGGCGACGATGGGACAAAGACTGTCGCGCGCCAAGACCAAGATCCGGCTCGCCGGCATTCCCTTTCGCACGCCCGAACGCGAAGACATGGCTGAGCGGCTCGATGCGGTGCTTGCCGCAATCTACGCCGTCTTCGCGGAAGGGTGGAGCGACCCGAGCGGCGCCGAGGCGCGGCGGCGCGATCTCGCTGAAGAGGCGATATGGCTCGGCCGCCTCGTCGTCGAGCTTTTGCCGGACCAACCGGAAGCGCTCGGCCTGCTCGCCTTGATGCTCTATTCGGACGCGCGGCGAATGGCGCGCCGCGACGAGCGCGGCGATTTCGTACCCCTCGCCAGACAGGATCCGGCGCATTGGGATAAGACCATGATCGGCGAAGCCGAGGCCTTGCTCAGGCGCGCCAACGCGATCGGCGCGACAGGCCGCTATCAATTGGAGGCGGCGCTGCAATCGGCCCATTCCGCGAGAGCCGGCGGCGGCGGCGTCGATTGGCCGGCGATCGTTGCGCTTTATGACGCGCTCTGCGCGCTGACCGGCTCGCCGGTGGCGGCGATCAACCGCGCCATTGCGCTCACCGAAACAGAGGGCGCTGCGGCGGGACTTTCCGCGCTCGACGCCGTCGCCGAAGACGAGCGGCTCGCCCAGTATCAGCCCTATTGGGCGGCGCGCGCCGATCTGCTGGCGCGGCTCGGCCGGCGCGCCGAAGCGCAGGGCGCCTATGATCTGGCGATCGGGCTCGAGGCGGATCCGGCGGTGCGGCGGTTTTTGCAGGGGCGGCGCGGGCGGCTGTAACGTTGTTCATCGCGCCGCGAGCGCGGCCGCATCTTTTTCATTGCGCCGCCAGCGCGGCCGCATCTTTTTCATTGCGCCGCCAGCGCGGCGCCTGCGACGGCGCCCAGTACGACGACCAGCCACGGCGGCGCACGCCAGAGAAAGAGCAAGAGAAAGGCGGCGACGGCGATCGCGTAATCGCCTGCATTGACGATGCCGGCGGTCCAGACAGGGCGATAGAGCGCGGCGATCAGCAGGCCGACGACGCCAGCGTTGACGCCGGTGAGCGCCGCGCGGGCCAGAGGTTCGCGCCGAAGCGTCGCCCAGAACGGCAGGACGCCGATGATCATGAGAAAGGACGGCAGATAGATCACAACCAGGCAAAGCGCCGCGCCAGCGACGCCGTTCGGCGCTGGCCCCATCGCCGCGCCGAGATAGGCGGCGAAGGTGAACAGAGGCCCTGGAACGGCCTGCGCCGCGCCATAGCCGGCAAGGAAGGCGTCATTGCCGATCCAGCCCGGCGGCGTCACCGCGGCTTGCAGCAACGGCAAGACCACATGCCCCCCGCCGAAGACCAAAGCGCCGGCGCGGTAGAAGGCGTCGATGAGCTTGATCGTCTGGCTGGTTGTCGCGGCCGCCGCGAGCGGCAGGACGATGAGCAGCGCGAAGAAGGCGGCGAGAGCGGCGAAGCCGGCCCCTCGCCCGACCAGCATGGGCAACGAGGACTCGTCGGCGGGCGCCGCCTCGCTGGGCAAGGTGAGGCCGACGATCGCGCCAAGCGCGATCGCCGCGATCTGCCCAAGGGCCGTCGGCGCGGCCAGCGCGATGATCGCCCCGCCGACGGCGAGCGTCGCGCGGGGCCGGTCGGGAGCGAGCGCGCGCGCCATATTGAGGGTCGCAAGCGCGACCACGGCGACCGCCACCGCTTTGACGCCATTGAGCCAGCCGATGCCCAAGACGCCGGCCGCGCCGCCCGCGCCATAAGCGAACAGCGTCAAGGCGATGGCCGAAGGCAACGTGAACCCCGCCCAGGCGGCCAAAGCGCCCAAGAATCCGGCGCGCGTCAGGCCGATCGACAAGGCGACCTGGCTAGAGGCGGGGCCGGGCAGGAATTGGCACAAGGCGACGAGATCGGCATAGGCGCGCTCGTCGAGCCAGCGTCGCCGGCCGACGAATTCATCGCGGAAATAACCGAGATGGGCGACGGGCCCGCCAAAGGACGTGCAGCCGAGTTTGAGGAAAGCGGCGAGGACCTCGCCAGCCCGGTCCGTCACCTCAGGAACATCCGCCATCGCCCCGCCTTGGTTCGCGCCTGTCTATCATGGCCACGGCGTGACGCATCACGTCTCAAGGGAACGCAACGGCGAGGCGGTTGTGATAGGCTGACGGGGCCCGAAGTGTTTGGAAGCGTACACTGCAAGGAGGACGCGATCGACGAGGTCGAATCGAGAGTCTTGCGTGTCGAGCACGCCTCGGAACAGGGCGCGTGGCGAATGGCTTTTCTCGCGCCGGATGCGCGCCTCGCGCCGTTTGTTACCCGCTTCAACGTCTATCGCGAGCGCGACACCGCTTTCACCCGGCGCGCCGAGCCGCCGTCCGGCCTGGCGACTCTGGTTTTCAATCTCGGAGCAGAATTGCGCGTCGAGCATCCCGCCAAGACTTGCCACATCTTTGGCGCGGGCGGAGCTTTCTATACGGGCGTCAGCAGCGTTACCGCGGTGACGGAGACGGACCGCGCGCAGGAAGGCGCGCAGGCGATGCTGACCCCGCTCGGCGCGCGCCTGCTCGTCGGCTTTCCTCTCGCCGAAATCGGGGATCATCTCATTGATCCGAACGATCTCTTCGGCGCTTTGGCGCGCGAGATCATCGATCGCCTGATCGAATGCAACAGCGAAGAGGGCCGCCTCGCCTTGCTCCAACACGCGATGGAGCGCCGCCTTGCGGCGCCTCGCCGGGCATTGCCTGACGATCTCGTTTTCGCAGCGCGGCGAGTGCAGGCGAGCGGCGGGCGCATCGCCGTCGCCTCGCTCGCCCAAGAGATCGGCTGTAGCCGCAAACATCTGTCGCAGCGTTTCGCCCGCGAATTCGGCATTGCGCCGAAGCTCCTCGCGCGCGTCCTTCGCTTTGATCGCGCGCTGCGCTCGCTGCGGCGCGGAAACGTCATGAGCCTCGCCGAACTCGCCGATTTCTGCGGCTACGCCGACCAGGCCCACCTCACGCGCGATTTTGGAGAATTCGCCGGCGCGCCGCCGGCCGTCTTCCTGCGGCGTGCGCTGCCGGACGAGGGCGGCTTTGCCATGTGAGCGCAATCCTGGCGCCGCCGCTCGCGGCGCGGAGGTGACATTTCTTCAAGACGCGCTCCCTCGCCGGGCCTATCGTTCCGCAACATCAGGAGGGTAAAGCCATGGATCAATCGTCCACGAAAGTACGTACCCAGATCATTCCCTACATTTTCTACCGCGACGTCGCCGAGGCGCTCGATTGGCTTTCGCGCGCCTTCGGCTTCAAGGAGATCATGCGCGTCGGAACGCCCAGCGGCGGCATGCATGGCGAGATGGACTTCGACGGCCACAGGATCATGATGGGCCAAGGCGCCGCCGATCGCAGAATGAAAAGCGTTCGCGACGTCGGCGCGGCGACGCAGGGCGTCTTCATCTATCTCGCCGACGTCGACAGGCACTACGAGCGCGCTCGCGCCGCCGGCGCCGAGATCGAGAAGCCGCCCGCGGACTTGGACTATGGGCGCAGCTATACGGTGCGCGACCTCGACGGCCATCCGTGGTTCTTCACGACGCCGTCAACGTGAGCCTTCGCCCCCCTTGCGCAAGGCGCCGACGATGCCGGCCGGCACGAAATAGACGGCGAGGATGAACATGAGGCCGAGCCACATCAGCCACCGGTCGGGATGGAGCAATCCGGCCGCAAGCGTCAGACCCGCTTGGCCGGCGGCGGCGGAAAGGGCGCCCAGGAGGCCTTGCAAATAATTGCGCGCGATGACGAAAAGAGCGGCGCCGGCGATCGCGCCGTAGAGCGAGCCCATGCCGCCGATCACCACCATCACCAGGACGTCGAGTTGGATCGACAGGCTCAAGGCGGTGTCCGGCCCGACATAGTGCTGCCAGATCGCGGCAAGCGCGCCGGCGAGCGTTGCGACCGCCGCCGAAATGCAGGTCGCCAAAGTGCGGTGGAATACGATGCGATAGCCGAGCGCCTCGGCGCGGAAAGGATTCTCGCGGATCGCCTGCAACACCCGGCCGAAGGGCGAATTGACCACGCGCAGCAGGCCTAAGAACAGCGCGACGCAGGCGAGGAAGACGAGATAGTAGCTGACGACGCGCCCATTTAAATCGACGCCGAAGACTTTGCCTTCGATGAGATGAAACCCCGGCCGCAGCGCCTCAGGGACCTGGAACGAGCGGCCGTCCTCGCCCCCGGTCAGCCAATCGAGCTGCGAAGCAAGAACGTTGAAGGCCGAAGCGACCGCGAGCGTCACCATCGCAAAGAAGATCGTCTGAACGCGAAGCGAGAAAAGGCCGATCGCCAGAGCAAGCGCGACCGACACCGGCAAGGCCGCGATCACGCCGAGGATGAGCGCTCCCCAACTGGCCCCGAGCCCATAAAGCGCGATCGCCACGCCATAGGCGCCGACGCCGTAGAACATCACATGGGCGAAAGAGACGATGCCGGTGTAGCCGAGCAGAAGATCATAAGAGGCGACGAGCAGCGTCAGCGTGAGGATGGTCGCGGCGACATTGAGCGATTTGGCGGGCGACAGCGTGAAGTTGAGCAATTGGGCGAGGGAGGGAAGAAACGGCGCTGCGGCGAGCGCAAGCACGATGAAGGCCAGCAGCACGATCAGCAACCGCCCGCGCGGCGGATCGCCCGAGAGGATCATCATCGCCCGCCCGCCGGATAAAGCCCACGCGGGCGCCATAAAAGCACGGCGACCATCAAGACGATGTTCGAGACCAGCGCGAATTTCGGCGCGAGAAAGCCGGCGTAGTTGGCGATGAGCGCGACAAGCGTCGCCCCGAGGAAACAGCCGCCGACCGAGCCGAGCCCACCGGTGATGACGATGATGAAGATCAGCACCGTCAGAC
>DASZFX010000317.1:0-5234 GCA_035939375.1 Roseiarcus sp. | reverse complement strand
GGTATCAGCTGGCGAGACGCGCTAAATCTATTCAAGCTTTCCGCTGTAGGGGGCGCGAGGCCCTGGCCGCATCCGCCGCGCGGCGAGGATGTGCGACCTTAATTGCCCAATGAGCGGCGGGCCCTCAAACAAGCGCGACGCAGCTAAGACCAGGCCTCGGCTCCCACCGGAAACCGACGGCCTGGGCACGCTGACTAAGTCTCAGTCTCGGGCTGCCCAGCCTTCTTTGCATCCTCGCCGTAGAGAACCCACGCCGACGCGCCGTCTTGCCCCGTGATTTCGATGAGCCATCCGTGCACCCTATTGCCAGAATACTCTGACATGCCAAGATCTTCGACCGACTTGACGGGAGACCCGAGGACGGGTTGCCTGTTGCAGGTAGGCTCACCGGCCTCGTCCAGCAGTCCGTTGTACTCAAGATATTTTGGAATGATGTCCTTGCCGCCATCCGTCTTGGTGGCGAAATAGAGCTCCATCACTTGCTCTTTGGTGTCGCAGATCATTGCGGATGATGTGATTAATAGTTGTCCCGCCTGCGGTGGGTCGGCCCAAGCCGCATTCGGAAGTGCACACGTGATTCCGGCGAGGATAATTCCACGCATAGTCGCAGCTGATGTCTGAGGGCGCCAAAAAAACAAACGACCATCCCGCCGTTTTTGCCGTGGCAAATCGACGCAACAGATTCACCGCTGGAGAACTAACGCCAAGCGCCGTTGGTTCCGCGGGATCGATCACAAGCACGAGAGCGCACTCGACCGCTCACCCATCGCGGCTCAGATCGTCTAGCGCATCGGATTTCGCAATTTGAATCGCGGAGGCTCTCTGGAAACGAACGCCAACGCCACGGGCCGCCATTGTTTGGAACAGTGACCGGAAACGCGCCGACCTAAAGGTCTGTCAAGGGCGCGCTTTGCGCGCCGCCGAAAGCGGCTAAAGCCCTTGACAGACCTTTAGGTCGGCGCACAGGAGCCCCTGTTCCAAACAATGGCGGCTTGCGCCTCCCGCCGCCCGCCAGGTGTGAGTTCATTTGGGGGTCCGATGCTCCAGAGGCGGCGCCGACGGACGCCTGACCGGCTCAGTAGAACCCGACCGGGAAATACTTCAGGTAAAGCTCGGCATAGACGCCGCGCGCGGCGAGGCGCGCTAGCGCCCAATCAATGGCGCGGCGCAGGTCGGAATCCTCCTTGCGCAGAGCGATCGCAACGCCCTCGCCGAAGAAGCGGCTCTCGAGGAAGGGGCCGCCTTTGAAGGCGCAACAATCGACCGACGCCGAGCCGCCGAGCCAGACGGCAAAGGACAGGCCGTCGCCGAAGGCGGCGGCGATTGCCCCCGTGCGCAGGGCCTCGCGAAGGGCGGCGACGTCGGGAAAGGGCTTTTCGAGGGCTCCCGGAAAGAAGGCTTTGAGATAGGCCTGATGAGCCGATTCCGTAACGACGCCGACGCTCTTGCCGGCGAGAGCAGCCGGCGTCGCGTCGGTCAAGGCCGAGTCCTTTCGCACGACGAAGCGAGCCGGCGTCTTGTAATAAGGCTTGGTGAAATCGACTTTGGCGCGCAAGGCGGGCGTGACGGCGAGCGAAGCGACGACGGCGTCGCCCTTGCCGCTCAAAAGCGAGTCGACCAACGTATCCCATCGCCGCGCTTGGATCGTGCAGGCGACCTGCAATTCACCGCATATCGCCCGGGCGACGTCGACGTTGAAGCCGGCCAGCGTTCCGTCCGGCAGCGCAAAATTGAGCGGCGGGTAGTCGTCGTCGGTCAGAAACCTGAGCGCGCGAACGCCGACGAGTTCCGGGCGATCGATTTGCGCATCGGGGTCCCAGAACGAGGGGACCGAGGGCGCACTGGCGCCCTGTTCCGCGGCCAAGGCGGAAAGGGAGACCATCATCGTCGCAAGAACGCAAATAAATCTCTTCAAGTCCGCCGGTCCTGGATGGATCCTCGTTAACGCAAGGACGCAAGAACGAGATCGCCCTTTGAGGCGCCGAATTCAGGGGGTATTCGGCCGCTTTGCAAGTCTTTTTCGACGACGGGCTGAACGGGCCGGGGCCGCAGGCCGAGACGCGGCGCAATTGACAACGCGCCGAGCCTTCCTAGTGTGCGGCGGATCGATCCCTTAACGCCCCTCTCGAAGGAAAGCCCTGAAATGTCGCCCGCCGACCCGATCGACGCCGCTCGGGCCTCGAAGGCCTGGCCGTTCGAGGAGGCGAAGAAGCTCATCCAACGCATCGAGCGGACCGGCCAAGGCCAAGTCCTGTTCGAGACCGGCTATGGACCCTCCGGCCTGCCGCATATCGGCACTTTCGGCGAAGTCGCCCGCACGACAATGGTCCGCCACGCCTTCCGCGTGCTGACCGGAGACAAGATCAAGACCCGGCTCATCGCCTTCTCCGACGATATGGACGGGTTGCGCAAAGTTCCCGACAACATCCCCAATCAGGATTTGATCCGGCCCCATCTCGGCAAGCCGTTGACGCAAATCCCCGATCCCTTCGGCGAGTACGAGAGCTTCGCCGCGCATAACAATGCGCGGTTGCAGAAATTCCTCGACGCTTTCGGCTTCGACTATGAATTCGCTTCGGCGACGGAATATTACAAGTCGGGACGCTTCGACGCCGCGCTGCTGCGCGTGCTCGAGCGGTTCGAAGCCGTGCAACAGATCATGCTGCCGTCGCTGCGCGAAGAGCGCGCCGCGACCTATTCGCCCTTCCTGCCGGTTCATCCCGAGACGGGCGTCGTCATGCAGGTCCCGATCGACGTCATCAATCAAAAGGCCGGGACGATCGCGTGGCGCGACCCGCAGTCCGATCGATCCTTCGAGACGCCGGTCACCGGCGGCCATTGCAAGTTGCAATGGAAGCCGGATTGGGCGATGCGCTGGGTCGCGCTCGGCGTCGACTACGAGATGGCCGGCAAGGACCTCATCGATTCGGTGCGTCTCTCCTCGCAGATCGCGGGCGCGCTCGACGGAAAGCCGCCCGAAGGTTTCAACTACGAACTCTTCCTCGACGAGCGCGGCCAGAAAATCTCCAAATCCAAGGGCAATGGCCTTTCGATCGAGGATTGGCTGACCTATGCGAGCCCTGAGAGCCTGGCGCTGTTCATGTACCAGAGGCCGAGCGCGGCGAAGCGTCTCTATTTCGACGTGATCCCGCGTACGGTCGATGAATATCTCGCCTTTCTCGACGCCTATCCGCGCCAAGATATCAAGGAGCGTCTCGGCAATCCGGTCTGGCACGTTCATTCCGGCGCGCCCCCTGCGCCCGAGCGGCTGGCGCATGGAACAAGCGGGGAAACCGCGGTCTCCTTCGGCATGCTGCTCAATCTCGCCGCCGTCGCCAACAGCGACAATCCGGCGGTTCTTTGGGGCTTTCTGCGCCGCTACGCGCCGTCGGTCTCGCCCGACACCCATCCGCGGCTCGACCGGCTTGTCCGCTACGCCGTCGCTTATTTTCGCGACTTCGTCGCCCCGAAAAAGCGCTATCGCGCCGCGGACGTGGTCGAAGAAGCAGCGCTCGAGGCTTTATCCGCCAAGCTCGGCGAATTGCCGGAGGACGCCGACGCGGAAACGATCCAGGCCGCGCTCTATGACGTGGCCCGGCCCATCCCCCGCTATCAGGACTTCAACGCCAAGGGCGCGACGGCGCAGCGACCGGGCGTCTCCAACGATTGGTTCAACATGTTGTACCAAGTGCTTCTCGGCGAGGAACGCGGGCCGCGTTTCGGATCGTTCATCGCGCTCTATGGGATCAAGCAGACGCGAGCCTTGATCGCGGCCGCGCTCAGCGGAGCGCTCGCCCGGCCTGCGGCCTAAGAAAGGCTTCCGTCATTGCGAGGACCCCGAGCGCAGCGAGGGGACGAAGCAATCCATCGGGCGGTTGCGTTCATGGATTGCTACAATACGCTCGCGAATGACGGGGCGGGCGCGCTTCACCATCAACTACTCCGGCGCGCCGCCGTTCGCCGCGAGCACGGCGCCGGCGAGGTACAGCGACCCGGCGATCAGCACGCGCGGCGGCGGCGTCCAGGTCCGCGCGGCAAGGAAGCGCAGCGCTGCCTCGACATCCGCGGATGCGGCGGCGTCGATGCCGACGCCCGCGGCGATCTTGGCGACATCTTCGGCGGCGCGGCCGGCGTGCTCGCCGGTGATCGGGACGGCCAACAACTCCTGCGCGAGCCCTCTGAAATGGCGCAGGAAGCCGGCGGTGTCTTTGGTCGCCAGCGTGCCGCAGATCACGACAAGCGGACGCGGCGACTGATCCTCGAAATCGGCCATCGCCGCGGCGAGCACACGGCCGCCGTCTTCGTTATGGCCGCCGTCGAGCCAGATTTCGGCGCGCGGCGGGGCGAGATCGACCAGCTTGCCGCTTCGCAGCCGCTGCAGCCGTGCGGGCCATTCCGCTTCGCTGAGGCCGCGCTCCAGCGCGCGCACGCTTAACGACGGTTCGATCCTGCGCAAGGTCGCAAGCGCATTGGCCGCGTTGCCATGTTGATGGCGACCGGGCAGACGCGGCAGCGGCAAATCGACAAGACCGACCTCGTCCTCGAAGACGAGGCGTCCATTTTCCTCGCGCAAGAAATAATCGCGGCCGTTGACGATGAGCGGCGCGCCGACTTTTCGCGCCTCGCGCTCGATGACGCGAAGGGCGGGTTCGTCCTGCTCGGCGATAATGGCCGCCGCGCCGCGCTTGAGTATCCCGGCCTTCTCATAGGCGATCTTGTCGATCGTCGAGCCGAAGAATTCGACATGGTCGATCGAGAGCGAGGCGATGATCGTCGCCGCTGGGCGGTCGATCACATTGGTCGCGTCGAATCGCCCGCCAAGGCCCACTTCGAGCAAGAGATAGTCGGCGGGCGTCTCGTTGAACAAAAGCATCGCCGCCGCAGTGGTGATTTCGAAAACGGTGATCGGCTTGCCGTCATTGACTCTTTCGCAGCGGTCGAAAGCGTCGGCCAGACGATCGTCGTCGACAAGCTTTCCGGCGAGCCGGATGCGCTCGTTGAAGCGTACGAGATGCGGCGAAGTATAGACATGGACGCGCTTGCCGGCCGCTTCGAGCGCTGCGCGCATGAAGGCGATGGTTGAGCCCTTGCCGTTGGTGCCGGCGACATGGACGACCGGCGGCAGACTCGATTGCGGCGCGCCGAGTTCGCCCAACAGCCGCTCGATGCGGCCGAGGGAGAGATCGATCTTCTTGGGATGAAGCGGGGCGAAACGCGTCAGAATCGCATCTTGC
>DASZFX010000316.1:0-3766 GCA_035939375.1 Roseiarcus sp. | reverse complement strand
CAAGCCGCTGGTGGTGCTGATCAACGGCGGTTCGGCCTCGGCTTCGGAAATCGTTTCCGGGGCCCTGCAGGACCATAAGCGCGCGACGTTGATCGGTACGCGCTCTTTCGGCAAGGGCTCGGTGCAGACGATCATCCCGCTCGGTCCGAACGGCGCCCTTGCTCTAACGACGGCGCGCTACTACACGCCGTCCGGCCGCTCGATCCAGGCCAAGGGCATCGAGCCGGACATCCAGATCCTCGAAGACGTGCCGGACGAACTGAAGGGCAAGGACGACCAGAAGGGCGAAGCTTCGCTCAAAGGTCACCTGAAGAACGGCGACGAGGAGAAGGACGGCTCGCAGGCCTATGTGCCGCCGGATGCGAAGAACGACAAGCAGCTCATCGCGGCGGTCGATCTTCTGCACGGCATCAAGCACGCAGCCGATTCGACCGCGCCGGCCGCCGCCAAGATCGACCCTGACGCGAAATCGCCGCCTCGGGCCGAAGCCAAGCCAGGCGTTACGGCGCCAAAGCCGCCGGGCTGAGACCGACAGCGCGATTAGACTAAAAACCCTCGATCCGCATGCCGTCATAGGCCGGCTCGACGTTTTCAGGTAGGCGCCGGCGCAATTCGTCATAGTCGAGATCGGTGTGCAGATTGGTGACAACGGCGCGCCGGGGCTGCATCCTACCGATCCAGGCCAGCGCCTCGTCGAGCGAAAAATGGCTGGGATGCGGGCGGTAACGCAAAGCATCGATGATCCAGACATCGAGGTCCTTTAGGAAGCGCAGGCTCTCGGCGCCGATGGCGCTGACGTCAGGCGTATAGGCAAGGGCGCCGATGCGAAGGCCGAGCGCGTTGATTTCGCCGTGCTGCAATTCAAAGGGCGTCGTCGCGATCGGGCCGCCCGGACCCTCGATCACACAGGTCTCGCCATGTTTCAGCCGCCGCTCGTTGAGGAGCGGCGGATAGAGGCTGCCGCTTGGCGTCTCGAAGAGATAGGCGAAGGAATGGCGCACGACCCTCGCCGTCGCCTCGTCCATGTGGACGTCTAGCCGTCGGCGCATGGCGATGAACAGGGGGCGAAGATCGTCCATGCCATGGGTATGATCGGCGTGCGAATGGGTCATCAGCACGCCGTCGAGCCGAACCACCTCGGCGTCCAGCAACTGCTGACGAAGGTCCGGCGAGCAATCGACCAGCACTTGCGTCAGGCCTGCGCCGGCCTGCTCGAGCAACACCGAACAGCGTCGGCGCCGGTTGCGCGGGTTGTTCGGATCGCATGCGCCCCACCCTTGCGCGACGCGCGGCACGCCGCCAGAGGAGCCGCAACCAAGAATGGTGAGGGCGCGGCTCAAGACGCGGCTTCCGCCTTCGCCATTTTTGCGAAAAGGCGCATCGTATTGGCTCGCGTCGCAGCGCCTATGGCGTCCTCGTCAAGACCCTTGAGGTCGGCGAGAACGCGCGCCGTCTCGACGACGAAGGCGGGTTCGTTGCGCCGGCCGCGATGCGGAACAGGCGCGAGATAGGGCGCGTCGGTCTCGACGAGCAGCCGATCGACCGGAGCGATGCGCGCGATATCGCGCAGATTTTCAGCGTTTTTGAAAGTCACCACGCCGGAAAAGGAGATGTAGAAGCCGAGGTCCAGCCCCGTCTCGGCCAAGGCCGCGCCCGAGGTGAAACAATGAAGCACCGCGGCAAAAGGCCCCTTCCCCATTTCGTCCTTGAGGATCCTCGCCATGTCCTCGTCGGCGTCGCGCGAATGGATCACCAGCGGCAGCCCAAGTTCTCGCGCAGCGCCGATCTGCGCGCGAAAGACTTTCGCGGCGACGTCGCGCGGGGCGTGGTCGTAGTGATAGTCGAGCCCGGCTTCGCCGATGGCGACGCATTTGGGATGGGCGGCGAAAGCGCGAACCGCGTCGACGTCGGTCTCGGGCTCCTCGGCAGCCTGGTGCGGATGCGTGCCGATCGAGAAATAGACCGACGGGAAGCGTTCGGCGAGCGCAGCGAGCCGCTCGCCGCGCGCGATCCTCGTCGAGATCGTGATCAGTCGCTCGACGCCTGCGGCCCCGGCTCTTGCGACGACTTCATCGATCTCGTCGGCAAAGTCCGGGAAATCGAGGTGGCAATGGCTGTCGATCAGCCTCATAAGGCCGGCGCCTCGGCCTCGACAAAGCGCGGGAAGATCGGCTGCGGCCCCGGCAACGGCGCGCCCGGCGCCAAACGACGCCCGCTGGCGAGCCCTGCCCCCTCCAGCGCCGCAAAATCGCGCGCTTGCGGCGCGACCGCGAGAAGGTCGAGCAGCTTGGCCATGGCCGCCGGCATCACCGGCTGGAGCAGGATCGCCTCGACACGCAACGTCTCGATCGTCACGTAAAGTACGAGCCGCATGCGCGCCGGATCGCTCTTGGCGAGCTTCCACGGCTCCTGCCCGGCGAAATAGCGGTTGGCTTTGGCGATCAGGTCGAAGACCGCCGTGAGATAAAGGTGGATGGCGAAACTCGCCATATGTCGTCGCGCGACTTCGGCGAGGCTGTCGCCAAGCGCGATCAGATCGAGATCGTCCTGGATGGGCGCGGCGCCACGCCAATCAGGAACGACGCCGTCGCAGTTTCTCGCGACCATCGTCAACGCGCGCTGCGCGAGATTGCCGAGATCATTGGCGAGATCGGCGTTGATGCGCTGGACGATCGCCTCGTGGGAATAATTGCCGTCTTGGCCGAAGGGGACTTCGCGCAAGAAAAAGTAGCGGAGCTGATCGACGCCGTAGCGCTCCGCCAGCGCGACCGGATCGACGACGTTGCCGACCGACTTCGACATCTTCTCGCCGCGGTTGAACAAGAACCCGTGCACGACGACCTGGCGCGGCGTCGGCAGGCCGGCCGACATCAGAATGGCCGGCCAATAGATCGCGTGAAAGCGCGTGATGTCCTTGCCGATCATATGGACATTCGCCGGCCAAAAAGCCGCACGCGGACCGCCGTCTGGAAAGCCGGTCGCCGTAATGTAGTTGGTCAGCGCATCGACCCAGACGTACATCACATGGCGCGGATCATCGGGCACCGGCACGCCCCAATCGAAAGTGGTGCGGCTGATCGACAGGTCCTCGAGGCCGCGCTTCACAAAAGCGACGATTTCGTTGCGGTACTTTTCCGGCGTGATGAATTCGGGATGAGCTTCGTAGAGGGCGAGCAGTTTTTCGCCATAAGCGGAGAGACGGAAGAAATAGCTCTCCTCCTCGACCCATTCGGCCGGCGCGCCGCTCGGCGCGAGCTTGCCGCCGCTCGGCCCGTCGGTCAGCTCGTCCTCGGCGAAATAGGCTTCGTCACGCACCGAATACCAGCCGGAATATTTTGACAGATAGACATCGCCATTCGCCTTGATCCGCTCCCAGATGGCCTGCGAGGCGCGCGTGTGGCGCGGTTGCGTCGTGCGCACGACGTCGTCGGCGACCGCGTTGAGGGCCGCGCCCATGACCGCGAATTCAGCGGCGGTGCGGTCGGCGAGGGCCTGAGGCGTCAGCCCCTCGCGCGCCGCCGTCTGCTGCATCTTCAGCCCATGCTCGTCCATGCCCGTGACGAAAAGCGCATCGCGCCCATCGAGCCGCATGAAGCGCTGGATCGCGTCGGTCGCAATGCGCTCGTAGGCGTGGCCGATATGCGGCGCGCCATTGGCGTAAGGGATCGCCGTGGTGATGTAGAAGCGGCTCATGACCGCCGTCCTAAAGGAAAAGTTTTTAAGCGGCGACGAAAATTTGGCTCCTGTCGTCATCGCGAGGAGGCTG
>DASZFX010000315.1:0-3979 GCA_035939375.1 Roseiarcus sp. | reverse complement strand
AGATCGCCGCGCCGATCGGTCGCGAGAGAAAGCCGACGCCCCAGATCGCGAACAACTTGAGCGCGCCGGTATGGGGGTCGGAATTGGGGAAAAAGAGCTTGACGAAGACTTCGCCCGTCACAGCGCTGTAAAGAAAGAAATCGTACCATTCGATCGAAGCGCCGATCGTTGCGGCGATGACGGCGCGGGTGAGGAAATTTCGATGCTTGGCCGCCTCCAAAGAGTGCGGCGCGGCGTTCGCTCGCGCGCTCACGGACCCTGCCTCCCATCGCCGGCTCTCACTTCAAGGCGTCGATCATAAGGGACAGGCAGGCAAAGCCCAGCGGCGTACAAGAGCTAGCGAGAGGGGTGCGCGGCTCGGCGGCCCGGCGTCGCCGCGCTCTCGCCCTCAGCTGACCAATTTCGGCCCGCCGGCGCGGGCGACCTCGCCTTCCTGCATGACGCCGAGCCGGCGCGCGACCTCGGTATAGGCCTCGACCAGGCCCCCCATGTCGCGACGGAAGCGATCCTTGTCGAGCTTGTCGTTGGACTTGATGTCCCACAGCCGGCAAGAATCCGGGCTGATCTCGTCGGCCACGATGATGCGCATGGTCTCGCCTTCCCACAGGCGCCCGCATTCCATCTTGAAGTCGACGAGGCGGATGCCGACCCCCAGGAACAGGCCGGACAGGAAATCATTGACCCTGATCGCCAGCGCCATGATGTCGTCGATCTCCTGCGGCGCCGCCCAGCCAAAAGCGGTGATGTGCTCCTCGGACACCATCGGATCATTCAACGCATCGTTCTTGTAATAAAACTCGATGATCGAGCGCGGCAGCTGCGTCCCTTCTTCGATCCCCAGGCGGGTCGCCAGCGATCCGGCCGCGACATTGCGCACGACGACCTCCAGCGGGATGATTTCCACTTCCTTGATCAGTTGTTCGCGCATGTTGAGCCGGCGGATGAAATGCGTCGGCACCCCGATATCATTGAGGTTTTGGAACAAATATTCCGAAATTCGGTTGTTCAGCACGCCCTTTCCGTCGACGACCTCATGCTTCTTGGCGTTGAAGGCGGTCGCGTCGTCCTTGAAATGCTGAATGAGCGTTCCGGGCTCGGGGCCCTCATAAAGGACCTTGGCCTTGCCTTCATAAATGCGGCGACGGCGGTTCATGGGGATCAACCGTGGCTTGAGGAAATCCATTGGTCGGCCTTATCTCTTGTTGGGCTTCGACGCGCCCTTCGCGGCGACAGTCGAAATATGGTGATTGGGGCCGCGAGAGCCAACATTTCAGTCGACTCATGGGGCCGGAGTCAGCCCCGCCTTTAGCCTAACTGATTGCAGCGCAGCGCACAACGCGGCGGCCGCGGTCGGCCGATCGCCCGCGCTTCGACGAAGGTCTTAGGGCTGCGAGGGTGACGGCGAGAGGAAATCAAAAGTATATTTGTGACTTGATTGAGTCGAAGGGGGATTTCATCGCCGATACGCCGGCAGACGCTTGGGCGGTCGATCGCGCCCCGGGACCTCTGGCCTCGCGTGGAGCCTCAGGTGCTCGACGCCGACTCTGGAACGGACCATTGGGCCTCGGCCGTCGGCTGGGCGACAGCCCCACATCAAACCGAATGAAGGCCCAGGGGAGGAACAGAGGATGGATGAGGAAACGCTGAAGCGGATCGAAAGAGATCCAAACTTCATAAAGCTCGTCCGCGAGCGAAGCTCGTTCGGTTGGACGCTGTCGATCATTATGCTGGTGATCTACTACGGTTTCATCGCGCTCGTGGCCTTCGCGCCGGATGTCATCGCGATAAAAATCGCCGGCTCGATAACTTTCGGCATCGTGCTTGGGGCGGGCATCATCGTGATTTCGATCGTGCTCACCGGCATCTATGTCATGCGGGCCAACGCCGAGTACGACGATCTCACGGCGGCGATTGTCGCCGACGCCAAGGGGAGAAAATGATGAAAAGCTTCATCAAATCGAGCGCCCTTGGCGCGCCGCTCGCCGTCGCCGCCAGCGCCGCCTATGCGCAAACGGCGGCCCCGGCCGCACCCACCGCGCCGACCACGGACTGGAACGCGATCATCATATTCGCAGGCTTCGTGATCTTAACGCTCGGCATTACCTATTGGGCGGCTCAGCGCACCCGCACCACGAAGGATTTCTATGCGGCGGGCGGCGGCGTAAGCGGTTTTCAAAACGGTCTCGCGATCGCCGGCGATTACATGTCGGCGGCCTCCTTCCTCGGCATTTCCGCGCTGGTGTTCAGCTTGGGCTACTACGGATTGATCTATTCGATCGGCTTTCTCGTCGGTTGGCCGATCATCATGTTCCTGATGGCGGAGCCCCTTAAAAATCTCGGGCGCTTCACCTTCGCCGACGTTGTCTCCTATCGCCTGCAGGCGACGCCGATCCGAGCGATGGCGGCGACGGGAACTCTTGTCACCGTCGCCTTCTACCTGATCGCTCAGATGGTGGGGGCTGGACAGTTGATCGAGCTCTTGTTCGGTCTGCCTTACACTTCGGCGGTCATCATCGTTGGCGTCTTGATGGTCATTTACGTGACCTTCGGCGGCATGATCGCGACGACCTGGGTTCAGATCATCAAGGCGGGCCTGCTGCTGGTCGGCGCGACGCTGATGTCGCTGCTCGTTCTGGTCAAATTCGGCTTCGACTTCAACGCGCTGATCGCCAAGGCGGTCGAAGTCCATCCTAAGCACGAGGCAATCCTGCTCCCCGGCGCGCCGGTCGCCAATCCGATTTCGGCGATTTCGCTGGGCATGGCCCTGATGTTCGGGACCGCCGGATTGCCGCATATTCTGATGCGCTTCTTCACTGTCAGCAACGCGAAGGAGGCTCGCAAGTCGGTGTTTTGGGCGACGACCTTCATCGGTTATTTCTACATCTTGACCTTCATCATCGGCTTCGGCGCGATCGTTCTGGTCAGCGCCGATCCGGCCTATCACGACGCCAAGGGCGCGCTGCTCGGCGGCGGCAACATGCCGGCCATCCATCTCGCCCACGCGGTCGGCGGCGATCTGATGAAGGGCTTCATCGCCGCCGTCGCCTTCGCGACGATCCTGGCGGTCGTCTCGGGCCTGACCCTGTCAGGGGCGAGCGCGGTCAGCCATGACCTCTATGCAAGCGTGTTCCGCCACGGCAACGTCGACGAAGCGGCGGAACTTCGCGCTTCGCGGATCACCACGGTCATTCTCGGCATTGTCGCGATCGTGCTCGGGGTGCTCTTCGAAAAGGTCAATGTCGCCTTCATGGTCGGCTTGGCCTTCGCCGTCGCCGCCAGTGCGAATTTCCCGGTACTGCTCCTGGCCATGCTGTGGCGAGGCCTGACCACGCGCGGCGCCTTTGTCGGCGGCTTCGTCGGGCTTATTCTCGCTGTGTTGTTGACCGTCCTCAGTCCCGGCATTTGGGAAGCCGTCTTTGGTTTCCCAAAGGGCAGCGCCTGGTTCCCATACACGTCGCCGGCGATCTTCTCGATGCCGGCTGCGTTCATCGCCTGCTGGCTGGTTTCGATCCTCGATCAGTCGAAGAGCGGGGCGGCTGAGCAATCGGCCTACGAGGCCCAATACGTGCGCTCGCAGACGGGCATTGGAGCGGAGGGCGCGGTCGCCCACTGACGCCGCGGCCCGGGTTCGGTTCGCCTCGCCCGCTCGATCGGCGGCCGTCGCCCTTTTCGGGCGGCGGCCGTTTCATTCGGGCGCGGGTCCGAACTGCCGAAATCGCTGATCGAAATCTCTGGCCTGTACTACGAGCGCAAATGACCGCCGACGCTGATTTCGTTCCGCCAGACGCCAGAGCTATACTTTCATGATTCGCGCGGTTTGCCGCTACGCTTCGCGCGATTCGCTCCACTCTATGGGGGGAACGCATGGCGATGGCGGGAGTGGCGCCGTTGGACGTCAATCGTCGGATGACGAGCAACGAGAGAACGGTGATTTTCGCCTCGTCTCTAGGCACGGTCTTCGAATGGTATGACTTCTATC
>DASZFX010000314.1:0-25553 GCA_035939375.1 Roseiarcus sp. | reverse complement strand
CTGCGGACGCTGGTCCGCCAATATATTGAGGAGACCGCGACGCAGGAATGGCCGATGATGGCGCATCGCTCGGCGACGCTGAGCATCAGTCCGCGCCCGCTCGCTGACTCTTTGATGCTTGCAATTGGTCTCCCGTCGGGCGCCGCCGGCCAACAGACCGCGCAGCGCGAGATCATCGCTTCGCTTGAATCGGCCTTGGACGCCCGGCGTCAGCGCATCCTCGTCAGCCGATCCGAGGTCAATCCGGTCCGGTCTGATCGCGCAGATCGCTTGCACCCTCGTTGCGATCGCCGTCGTTCACAGCGACAACCGACTGGCCTCCACAATCGCCATGGCGGCGTTTTCGACCGCGGTCGGCGCGTCTGCGCTCCTGATCCTGTCTCACGACCGGCCGTTCTTGGGACAAATCTCGGTAGGACCTGAACCGCTGCTCCAGGTCATGCCGCAGGAGGACGTCAACAAGCCGGGGTAGCGGCGCAATTGGCCGCGTGGCGCCGTCGATTCAGTCAGCGCGCGACCCGCGACGCGTGCGAGGCGTCGATCAGGACGGCGAGAAGCAACGCGGGCGTCTCCTCAAGATTGACCCAAGCGTGATTGGTTCCCCGCTGAACGACGACGTCGAAAGGATTGAGGACCGTCTCGTCCTTATCGAGAACCAGCTTTACGCGGCCACGAAGCAGCACAATGTAGTCCACCGTCGACGACAAATGCATTCCAGCGTCTCGCGCCGTATCGACGCGTAAATGGGCCGCCTCCATCATTTCGAAAGCCGCAGCGGCGCCGGCCTCGGCAACCTGCGCGGGCACGGGGGCCGTCGGGCGCGGCGAGAGCTGAAAGAAGCGAAATACCGTGCCGCCAACCGGCGGCTCCAGCCGAACCGGGCGCGCGGCGCCGTCTTCGGCGGCCAAATCGGGTCCATCGCGGTCCGTCGCCCAGAGATTGATGAGGCCACGGGCCGGACCCACTTCGAGAACATGGGGCGTCGGACCATCGCTCAGGATGTAGGACTTGCCGCCCGCGGCATTGGCGGTCACGACGCGACGAGGGACGTACACTCCCGGCTCATTCATCATACGATATCTCCCGATGTTCAAATCAAGCGACGCCGGCCAAATGTCTCTGCCGGCGCGCGAATGTTATGACGCCGCTTTGCGACGCCATCACAATTCTCAGATCGCGTGATGTTCTTCATGATGCAAGACATTTCGTGCGGGGTTTGAGGTCCTTGCGACCATCAAAGCCGGCGCATGGAGGGGGAGCCAGGCGGTTGGAGACTCCAGGCGGCAAAGGATGTCCGAATTTCGAAAGCGGTTCCGGCAATAGCCAAGGGTTTGCCACACGCAAGCGGTTTGGCGCGCCGCTCTTGGCAAGATCAGGATGCTCCTTTGACAGAGGTTCAAGGGTCAAAAGCGATTTTCAGCTGGCCGAAACTTGCCGAACAACATTGGCGTTAACCATTTGTTAACCAAGACGTGTCATTGCGTTATCGACGCCCATGACCGCCGCCAACAGATCTCGCTCGCCTGTCGTCGCCGTCGCGACCACGACGGCCATAGCGGCGTTGACCCTTATGTTTGCGGGACCGACCATCATCTGGCCTGACGCGGAGATAACCGCCGGCATCGTATCCGACGCTTCGAATTCGACGGCTGCGACGGTAGCGGCGCCCGACGCGAGCCCACAGCCGCCGGCAAGCAGCCCCCCGCCGTCCGAGGCCAGCATAGCGACGGCTGCCGCCTCGAAGGAACCCATCGACCCGCGCCCGACCTTTGACGTTCTCCGCGTGGATACAAATGGCGAGGCGGTTATCGCCGGTCGCGCCGCGCCAGGGGCTATCCTGGATCTGCATGTCGATGGACGGGGGATCGCCAAAGCGAAGGCTGACCGTTTGGGAGCTTTCGAGATGTCGCCGCCGCCGCTGACGGCGGGCGCTCATCGCCTTGAACTCGTCGCCACCAGCGATGCGGCCCCCCCGGCCTTGTCCGCTCCGGTCGATATTGACGTGCCGAAAGCAGTTTCGAGCGCCTCGGCATTGTCCGCGGGTCCCCTAGTAGATCAGACCCCGACGGCGACGATACCGACCACGTCGAGCGATTCGAAACTGGCTGCGACCTCCGAGACGTTTCCGCTGAGCCCGCTTCCCCCTGAAGCCGATCGCCTCGGAGAGCCTCAGGCGATCCCTCCCATTGCAAATTTGGGCAAGACGCGTCTCCTACTGAGGAACGCCCATCGTGATCGAAGCGCAAAGCATTTGACGCTTCCGCAATCGTCGGAGCCCCTCATGTCGACGGCCCGAATCGACCGACCCCGGGGAGCGAATTCGGCGAGCCGGTAATCGCCCCATGGGACGCTCTTGCCGCGGTCTCATCGCGGACCTGCCGATAGGGAGCGGTTAAGCTCTGCTGGCGCGGTTACCCCGGTCGCATAGCCTCGGTCCGTGGGGCGAACGGCCGCTAAAGTTATTGCGCGGTCGCGCACGACCGCAGCGCCGCTTCGACGGGACGGTTCGCCATTAATTTGAGCTTAATTTCGAGTAGATACTTTTATCGATGATCGGTTCTCTGAAATGGCCCCCGCCGCTGGATCGTCATAGGCTCCAGAGCGAAAGAAGGGTCAAGACGAGGGCGACACAAGCGCAACGGTACATTCTACCCTTAGCCGAGATCCTCAAAGGGGCCAAGCTCGGTGCGAGACCACGGGGTAAAAGCAGCTGACGAAATCCTCGACTCGGAGGAGCGCGTCATCTATCGCACGACGCCATCATGGACGATCTATGGTCCAGCGGCGACGCTGGCTGTTTGCGCACTGGTCGCCCTTGTGATTGGGACCAATTACCAGCTCGATGCTGTGGGGGTCCTATCGGCGGCGACGCTCTTGCTCATTGCGATCGTAAATTTCATCCCCGCCTGGTTTCGGCGCGCGACCACCGAGATCGCCGTCACGGACCGACGCATCATCCTCAAACGCGGTTTCATTAGGCGCCATACTGTCGAGATGAATATGCAAAAGGTCGAGACTGTCGACGTGGATCAGACGCTGATCGGTCGATTGTTCAACTATGGGAACGTCACGCTCCGCGGAAGCGGCAGCACCGTCGAGAGCTTCCGCAGCATCGATGCGCCGCTGAAGCTGCGAACCTGCGTAACGGCCAAGTCGTGACGGGCGCGGCGCGTTGAAAGCCAGAGATCGGCGGCCTGCTTAAATTACTTAACCATTCCAAGTGAATCTCGGGCGGTGAATCGGCCCTTTAATGCGTTTTCGTCGATCGAATTAACCAATTCGAGTGGCCGTCGGCCCTATGCGGCCCGCCGTCGCGCCGCCGCCTCGAACGGTCTTCCGGTCAATTTGTCTAAAAATCTTCGCAAATCAGGGCCTTGTGGAACAGAACGTTCCCACAGGTCGACCGATTGTCGCTGGGTCAGCGATAGCGTGTCGGTCTTTTCAGTGAATCGATTGGCTCAAATTCGAATGTATTCCTTCCGAAGCTGCTGAGACCCCCCTGGCATCGTCCCGTGAGACGAAAACAGGCGCGAATGCGCCCGTCGAATTGGGGGATGAACGATGCCTTCTCGCATTGTTTTGGCCGCCTGCTTCTCGGCGGTGATCTTGATGGCTTGGCCCACGACAGCGCAGGCCAGACCTGCGCAGCTCGGCCACGCATCCACGACAGGACTTCGGTTCGTGGCCAGCGCTGAATGCCTCGAGCCGATTGAGACCAGCTACAAAAATCCTTTTTCATGGGCGCAATGGAGCTCGTCCGGCAACAACCGGCGGCGAAAAGACCATCGCTGCAGCCGATCCGAAAAAGGACTGAGCGCAAACCTCGCGGTCGCGATGGCTCTGGTGAGCCGAGGGCGCATCGCCGGCGCGATGGCGTTCGGGCAGGGCCCGGCGGTGGCGATCGCCCTTAGACAATGGCTCCAATCATGGCCGCGTCTGATCCGCATTGTCGCAGCGCCGGGCGCGATCACGATGCAGATGGGATGATCGTCCCATTTTGGCTTCGGAGCGTCGTCGCCATCGGCTGGCGTGACAGGGCGTGATAAACATCGCCCCGCGGTTCGTCCATGGCGCGCGCCCTTAGGCGAGTTGGCGGCACAAGGCGCGGGTTTGACAGGCGGCTTGGCCCCTGGCGGCCTTGACGGCATGACCGGGCCAAGTTGCGCCCTAACATGCCCTTTCGCCACCACGGCGCCCGGCGGCGCCGATGAACGCGGCTTGCTAATCGGAAATCATTGGCGCGTGTCTCGATCCGGGAGGCATGCGCTTTGCAGCGCCCCTTTCGCCTATGGGGCGCCAGGTCCGCCGCAACGCCTGGTCCATGGGTGCAGGCCGGTCCTGAGCAGCGTAGCCTCTTGCTGTGATTGACCGGCCTCACTGAAATCCAAACGCGCGTCGCGACATGTGAGAAACGCCACAGTCTTCGCGCCGACGAAACGCTAACCATAAAACGCTGGATGACGGCGTCTAGGATTTTCCCAGAACCGATTTTCGGGCGAGCGATCAGGGGGCTTCGATGGAACAGACTTTGAGCCACAGCGCCTTCAACCTTCTGTTCACCCTGTCGTTCTTCGCGAGCTTTGCCGCCGTGATCGTCCACTTTGGTTGAACGCCCCCCTTCAGGACAGCGCGCCCCTAGCTGTGCCTGTTGACCCTGCCGCCGCGACGCAAGTCGTGGCGGCTTTTTTTTGTGGCGCGAGAGCGGTCGAGTGCGCCGGCCTGGGACGCTCGCTGTGGGGATGCCCAATTCCGAACAACTGATGCTCAGCTTCGTGCTTGCGGTCTGACGCTGCTGAGAGGCAACCTCCCTGCGTAGCAAATCCGATATGTCTTTAAGGCTATGACGGGCGGAGCGGAGAGGAACCCATGCTTCGAATCACTACTTTTCGACGTTGCGTAAGAAACGGCTGCAAATGATCACGCCAGCTGAAAGTAAAGCCGCTCGCGGGCTACTCGGATGGACGCAGGGACAGTTGGCGGATGCGGCCCGCACGAGCCAGGGGGCAGTCGGAAACTTCGAAAGCGGCAAACGTCCGACATCAGATCGAATGATCCTCGCCTTTCGTCGCGCCCTTGTGGGGGCGGGTGTGGAATTCACCGAGGGGGCGCTGGGCGTGCGGCTAAAGGACAGCAAATCCGCGGGCATTTTGCCGGCTCAGGGCCAAATCCGCCCGACAATTGCTCGGGTGGGTCGGGCGCGCCGGTCCGGCATGGCGGCGGCGTCGTCCGGGGCTTCGAAAACGGAACACGAGGTCAGATGGCGCCCAACATCGTTGCGACTGGCGCAACCCTGAGACAGAGGCGGGTCGGGCCCGGCCCCTCCGGCGGGCTTGAGGCGCAACATGGAATCCGCTGTCGCCGCGGCGGCTCGCTGAATTCCGGCGGGCGCGCCGATCTCAATAAGCTCCTGATCGAATATTAGGCGCAGTTGCGGCGTTGTTTCACCGGCCGGCGCGATTTTTCGCAACTGCGCTTGCGCCTTGACCGGTTCCGTTGAATGCCGCATCGACGGGGCCGGCTCAGCCGGCATCGCCGTTGGCTGAAGCATTTGGCGTTTCCGCAATCCACGATCGCTGCTTAAATCCGCCACTCGAACCGGAACATCGGGGTCAATTCGGCAAAGCCCTTCAAGCGCCGCGCGCCAAGCGCAACGAAGCGCGACGCCTCTTGGTTGCAAAGATCCCGCACGGCGCCGGAGGCGACGATCTCATCGGCGCCGGCTTCGCCGCACAGGCGAAAAGCGAGTTGAACCGTCGCGCCGAAAAGATCGTTATGGTCCGTCACGGGTTCGCCGGCGTCGATCCCGATCCGCACCCTGAGCGTCTCGGACGCTTCGGCATTGTACAGGGAGAACCGCCGCTGGATGTCGCCGGCTGCGCGCACTGCGTTCCCAACGTCGTCGAACGCGGCCATGATCCCGTCGCCGGTGTGCTTCACCTCCCGTCCGCCGTACCCGGCGAGCCCCCGCCGAACGAGCGAATCGTGCGCGCGCACCAACTCGAGCGCCGCGACATCGCCAAGGCGCGCCGTCAGTTCTGTCGAGCCGACGATATCGGTGACCAGGATGGCGCGCAGCCCGGCGTCCATATCCGGCGCCGCGGCGCCGGAGGCCAGTTGGGGATCGCTGATGCGGCCGAGGAACGCCTCGACCGCCCTGAGATCGACGGCGATAATGTCCGACGCGATCTCGCCATGCGCCTCGCGGTGCACGCGCTCGGCGGTCGCCGCGTCCGGCGCGTCGACGAGGCAGAAGCCGGCGCCACGGCTCGAGTCGTACCAGTAGGTCAGGTATTTGACCCCGTACTTATCTTGCACCTTGAGGTCCTTGCGATGCGCTTCGGCGACGTTCTCCGCCGTCATATCGCGCATGTGGTGACGGTCCATGAAGATCGGCATGGCGGCTCCTGCTTTTCGGCCCGATGGTTCAGGCCGTCGGTCTGATGTTCTGGTTGACCCGGAAGAGGTTGTCGGGGTCATAACGGCGTTTGATCTCGGCAAGCCGTCGATGATTCGCGCCATAGGCCTTCTCGACCCTGTCATTTTCATCTTCCGGCATGAAATTGACGTAGACGCTACCCGAGGCGAAGGGCGTCGTGGCCTCGAAGAGCTGCCGAGCCCAGGCGATGCTGGCGGCGTCCTGAGCCTTGTCGCGCCAGCGCGCATGCGCATTCATGATGAAGTGAGCATTGCGGTTCGGCCACGCCGTCGCGTTGGCGGCGATGCGCGCCATGGCGCCGCCGACATGAGCGATGAACACCTCGCATTCGGGCGACGGCAACGTACGCACGGCCTTGAGAATCGCTTTGATCGCCGCTTCCGTGAGATCCGCGAAGTCATGGCTCTTCCAATAGTTGCGCGCGCCCGGCGTCAGCAAGGGATCGAATGCTGTTTGCCAACCGGCGAACGGGTGAGGAGAGATAACATCGGCGATCGGCTCGCCGAGCGCGCGCAGGTTTTTGAGAGCCTTCTCGCCGTCCGTCATGTCGCCGCTGTAACAGGCGGCAAAAATGAGAACCTCTCTGCCGCGCCATTCCGCGGGCAAGAAGGGCAACGGCGGCGCCTTGCGCATCACCGCCCAGATCGTGAGTTCGTCAGGCGCCGCCTTGGCGATGCGGCAAAACTCCGGCAGCAGCTCGCTTGCTCTCTCCAATGGATGCACCACAAGGCCGGACAGCACCTCGGGGCCAAGAGGATGGAGCTTGAACTCGAAGGAGGTCACGACGCCGAAATTGCCGCCGCCGCCCCTCAGCGCCCAGAATAGGTCCTCATGCTCCTTCTCGCTGGCGCGCACCAGCGTAGCGTCAGCCGTGACGACATCGGCCGAGACCAGATTGTCGATGGTCAGACCGAACTTGCGGGTGGTCCAGCCGAAGCCGCCGCCAAGCGTGAGGCCGGCGACGCCGGTCGTTGAATTGATGCCGAGCGGCGTGGCGAGCCCGAACGCTTGCGCCTCCTTGTCGAAGTCCGCCAGCGTAGCGCCGGGCTCGACGCGAGCTGTGCGGGACGCGGGATCGACGCGCACCGACTTCATCAAAGACAGATCGATGAGGAGGCCCCCGTCGCACACCGCATTGCCGGCGATATTGTGGCCGCCGCTCCGCACGGCGAGAAGCAACCTTTCATCGCCCGCGAGTTTGACCGCGTTGATGACGTCGGAGGCGCCTAGGCAACGAACCACGAGGCCGGGCCGGCGGTCGACCATGGCGTTCCAAATGGCGCAAGCTTGGTCGTACCCATCCTCCCCAGGCGCCGCGACGGCGCCGCGCAACCTGCCGCGCAAGGCCGTCAAAGCGTCCCGCGGAATCCTTCTGGTTGACGCGTCGAGCGTGCGGACGGTCAATTCTGTCATGTTCGCCTCCGTTAAGGGCTAGGTTCAAGCGATGACCGAAGCCTTCGGCGATGATCGCTTAGGGCGCCATCCATCGCTTAGGAGACACATCCCACGTCCTTCTGGCGAGCGGCTAGTCCACGAACTGGACCGCGCCGGTTACGACGCCTCCGACGATGGCGTTGGCAAGAAAATGACGGGCAGATCGACGTTCTTGCGCGCATCGCATCGCCCACACTGCTTACAGAGCCTCGCCCATCACCCTAATCAACCTGTCATAGCCTGACGCCGGGCAGTTGCTTCGAACTTCGCAACCTCCGGAGTCAGAGCCGATCGGCCCCGCCTGGCCAAAGACTGACAGGGCCGACCAGGCGGCGCGGTCGGCTGGGAAGGCAAAAATGCGCCGGCTCGCGAATGAACCGTCCGTTCAGCGCAAATGCGGCGCCAGCTATACCGATTGTCAATGTTCGACGCTCATGTGCTCGATCACGTGAAGATCGATGCGCCGGTCACGTGGGTCGCCGCGGCCGCGTTCGCGGTTTTTGCGGCGTCGAGCAAGGTCTCGCCGCGCGCGCGCCAAACTTTCTACAAGAAATCAACCGGGCTAGCTGTTAAAGTGTATCGGCGGATCCGTCATTCTGATCCGCAACGCCGGTTCCCAAGCATCGCGGCGGGCGGCGGGACGCCGCGGCAGCGGACGATGAATGTCGCTGACCCGTCACATGTTTCGACAAATTGCGCCCGACCCGCGCAAGGCGGCAAAGGCGCGGCCACTTGGCGCTCGTGAAAACTGAAGCCTGGCAAACTCTTGGGGAGGAGCCGTCATGAATCTACGACCCGATCCCACGTTCTATCCGTCGGCGAAACTGGCGATGGAAGGTCCGACGGAAACCCTGGCGTACACCGTGATGCTCAGCCCGGATTTCTCGCAACCCGACGGGCTCGCCGTTGTCAATGTCGATCCCAAGTCGGCGGACTTCGGGAAGATCGTCCACACACTGATCATGCCGAACAAGGGAGACGAATTCCACCACTTCGGCTGGAACGCCTGCTCCTCTGCGCTGTCGCCCCTGACGGGTCACGCCTTTCTGGAGCGTCGCTATCTGATCATTCCGGGGATGCGATCATCTCGGATCTACGTCGTAGACGTGAAGGGCGGACCGAAGGCTGCGAAGATCCACAAGATCATCGAGCCGGAAGAGGTCTTCGCGAAGACCGGCTATTCCCGTCCGCACACGGTCCACTGCGGACCTGAGGGCGTCTACGTCTCGACGCTCGGCGGCGCCGGCAAGGACGGGACCAAAGGCCCTCCTGGCATCTTCATCATGGATTGCCAAACCTTCGAGGTGCTCGGCCGGTACGAGATGGACCGCGGCCCCCAGGACAAGCACTACGATTTCTGGTGGAACCTGCCCCGCGACTACATGGTCAGTTCAGAGTGGGGGCTGCCGCCGCAGTTCGAGAACGGGGTCGTTCCCGAGGATCTCCTGTCGAACAAATACGGCCACAATTTGCATTTCTGGGACCTGCGCGCGCGCAAGAACGTGCAGACCATCGATCTGGGCGCCAATCACCAGATGGCGCTCGAAGTCCGACCGGCTCATGATCCGGCCAAGGAATACGGGTTCTGCGGCGTGGTGGTCGACACCGCCAATCTCGAAGGCTCGATCTGGACGTGGTGGCGCGACAAGAGCGGCGCCTTCAGGGCGAAGAAGACAGTGACCGTTCCGCCGCAGCAGGCCGACCCCAACGACCTTCCCGATCTCCTGAAGGGCTTCGGGGCGGCGCCGCCGCTCGTCACCGATATCGACCTTAGCCTGGACGACAGGCATCTCTATGTCGCGTGTTGGGGTACTGGAGAGATGCTCCAATACGATGTCAGCGATCCGATGAAGCCCGTTCAGACCGGCAAGATCGAGCTAGGCGGGATCGTCAAGAAGACCAAGCACCCGAGCGGGAAGACCTTTGGCTACGGACCCCAAATGGTCGAGATCAGCCGCGACGGCAAGCGCGTCTACTGGACCAACTCGCTCTATTCGACCTGGGACAACCAGTTCTACCCCGGCGAACGCGGCGGGGCGATGGTCAAGGCCGATGTTGGCGCGAACGGAGGGCTGACGCTCGACAAGAGCTTCCTCGTCGAGTTCCCCAAGGGCTACCGACCGCATCAGGTCCGGCTCGAGGGTGGCGACTGCTCGACCGACAGCTTCTGCTACCCCTCGGTCTAGCCGTGTCCGACTTACTTTCGACCACGGCCGGCCTCTGGCTGGCTGTGGTCGCCAGCGGGATTTACCACGGCGTGAACCCTGGGATGGGCTGGCCGCTTGCCGTGTCGGCGGCCTTGATGGAACGTCGCGCCTCGGCGCTGCCGGCCGCGCTTGCCGCCCTGTCGTTCGGGCATCTTGTCGCCGTGACGGCGATCCTGCTGCCCTTCGCGTTGATAAGTGTGCTGGTCGAAGCGCAGACGCAGATCCGTGTCGGCGCCGGTCTGATGGTCATCGGGTTCGGAGTCTTTCTGCTCCTCAACCGCCGCCACCCGCAGTTTCTGGCGCGAGTGTCGCCGTCTCGGCTGGCGCTCTGGTCGTTTCTGGTCGCTCTTGCGCACGGCGCCGGCCTGATGCTGGCGCCGATCTATCTCGGCCTCTGTGGGTTCGATGCGTCAGACGCCGGACACCGCGCCGCGTCCGCCCTGATGGCGCGAAGCGCGGGGTTGTCGGTCGGCGTCGCAGCCGCGCACACCGGCGCAATGGTCATCGCGGGCGGCGCTGTCGCGTTCGGCGTTTACCGGTGGCTGGGATTGCGGTTTCTGTCGAAGAGTTGGTTCAATCTCGACGTGATCTGGGCGCTTAGCCTAATGTTGGTGGGGGCAATCGGCGTCACTTCCGCGCTCTGACGAGGGATGCCGGGCGCAGGTTGCTTTTCAGTAGACCGGTGTTATCGTTCACTCGATGGTTCCCTTCGGGGATCAAAAGGGAACGCGGTCAGAGCGATGACGCTCGAAGCCGCGGCTGCCCCCGCAACTGTATGCGGTGAGACGACGCCACTCGTGATCACTGGGAAACCGGGAAGATCGGCGTCCGTCGTTGACCTGCAAGCCAGGAGACCTGCCATCGCTCGTGCGGCCGATTTCGGGCGAGGTGCACCGATGGTCTGTAGCTACTGCGATATCACCCGCGATCCTGCTGTTTTTCTCCAACAGCATGCGAGGGTGTCATGCCTGGATTCATCTCCCGTGTCCTGAATGAAGGCGGCGCTGACCTCCGCGGCCGGTTACTCGCTATCTATACCGCCCTGATCAGCGGCAATGTTCTCGTTTGGCTCTGGGCGGTCGTCGCCTTTGGCGACCGGCCTGTCATGTTCGGCACGGCCTTGCTTGCCTATACATTCGGCCTGCGGCACGCGGTCGACGCTGATCATATCGCGGCGATCGACAACGTTACGCGCAAGCTGATGCAGCAAGGCCAGCGCCCGGTCGGCGTCGGGCTATTCTTTTCGCTCGGCCATTCGGCGGTTGTAGTCCTTATGTCGGTTGGCGTTGCGTTCGCCGCTTCAGAGGTGACGCCGCGTGTTGATGCGTGGAAAGCGATTGGCGGCGCTATAAGCGCCAGCGCATCGGCGCTGTTCCTGTTCGTCATCGCCCTAATCAATATACTGGTGCTTATTTCGGTCTACCGAACCTTTCAGGCAGTGAAGCGAGGCGAACCGTTCGCCGAAGACGACCTCGACATCCTGCTCAACAGCCGGGGATTCCTGTCGCGCATCTTTCGTCCGCTGTTTCGGCTCGTCAACAAGAGCTGGCACATGCTGGCGATCGGATCCTTGTTCGGCCTAGGGTTTGATACGGCGACGGAAGTCGCGCTGTTCGGTTTTTCGTCGGCCCAAGCGGCCAACGGCGTGTCGTTCAGTTCGATCATGGTGTTCCCAACTCTTTTCACGGCCGGCATGTCGCTCGTCGACACGACCGATGGGGTGATGATGCTGGGGGCCTATGGTTGGGCGTTTATGAAGCCCATCCGCAAGCTCTACTACAACATGACCATCACGGCAGTCTCCGTTGTCGTTGCGGTCGTGATCGGCTCCCTCGAAACGCTTAACCTCATCGGCGACCAGTTAGGCCTTACTGACGGGGGCGGCTTTTGGGGAGCGATCAGCGGCATCAACGATAACTTTGGCGTCCTCGGTTACATGATTATTGGGCTCTTTTTAGCTGCATGGCTTCTGTCTTACGCGATTTACAAGGCGAAGAAGCTCGACGATCTTGAGATTACCTCGAGCGGCTCGACTTGACTGGCGGCGACGCATGACGGTGGATCAGAAACTCGAATCACAAGGCCAACTTCATCGGCTGATTGTCTGCACGACCTGCCGCCGAGAGGGTTCGCCCGCCGAAGGGCCCTCGGACGGCGCGCGCCTTCACGACAAAGTCAAGGCTTTGTTCGATGCGTCGCCCGATCTCCGAGGCTGCGTTTTGACCGGCATCGAGTGCATGAGCGGCTGCAACCGCTCTTGTACGATTGGCCTCGCGGCGCCGGGCAAGCCAAGCTACCTCTTCGGAGGCCTACCGCCGACTGACGATAGCGCGGCCGATTCGCTGGCGTTGGCGATCCAATACCGCAACAGCGCCGACGGCGTTCTGGAGCGCCGAACCCGGCCGCTGAGTTTCCGCCGGGGTATTCTCGCCAAAATTCCTGGGGCGTTCTTGCCATGACGAAGAGCGCCGCCCCAGTTTTCGACGACGCCTTTCGGGTGAAACTTCAGGCTTTGATTCAGTGGCGTCGCGACGTGCGGCGCTTCAAACCGGATCCGGTCGCGCCCACGGTGCTCGAGGAGCTACTCCGTTTGGCCGCGTTCGCCCCGTCAGTTGGCCTTAGCCAACCATGGCGGTTTGTGATGGTCGACAACCGCGAAAGGCGGGCGGCGGTGCGGCGCAACTTCGAAATCGCTAACGCCGATGCGCTCGCCGACTACAGCGCGGAGCGCAAGGCGCTCTACGCGAGGCTCAAATTGGCCGGGCTCGACGAGGCGCCGCATCATATTGCGCTCTTTGCCGAGCCGGAGCCGAGTAAGGGTCACGGGCTCGGGCGACGCAGCATGCCGGAGACGGTCGCCTATTCGGCGGTCATGGCCGCCCATACCCTGTGGCTTGCGGCGCGCGCCTACGGGATCGGGGTCGGCTGGGTGTCGATCTTGGATCCTTCGGCCATAGCGTCGACTCTTGAAGTCCCGTCGCCTTGGCTGTTCATTGGCTATTTCTGTGTTGGCTATCCGAAGGTCGAGGACGATACGCCTGACTTGGAGCGGAGCGGGTGGGAGCGTCGGCGGCAGGACGGCGAGACCGCGGCTCTACGGCGCTGAGCCCGCGTGGCGGCGCTTTTTTGTTTGGTATGCGCCGCCTCGTCTCGCAATCGCTGCCGCTCGGCGCCTCAATCGACCAATGCAATCAGATGAAAGAAGCTCCCCGAGGCGAAGCCCCTTTTGCCGCCAGCCGGGGACGGCGGCGATCCGTGCGCGTCGGCCACTTCCGCCAAGGGCTCGTCGCCGCCTTGCTCGACGATCGTTGCATAGTGGAACTCATGACCGCGATAGCGCGTACCTTTGCGGCCAAGCTGGCCGTCATGAAGGAGCGCCGCTTGGCGATAGCCAAGCGTCAAGCGCCGCGATGCGAAGGAGCTGACAAGGCCAAGAAGCCCGAGCATTTCATGGGCGGCGCCCGCCGCGTCGATGAGACGGCGCCCGAGAACCATGTAACCGCCGCACTCGCCATGTACGGGCTTCGAGGCGGCGAACCGCCTGACGCCTTGAAGAAAGTTTTGCGCGGCGGCCAGTCGGCCCGCGTGCAGCTCAGGGTAGCCGCCCGGCAGCCAACAGAAATCGTAGTGCGCCGGCGGGGCCTCATCGGCGAGCGGCGAGAAGAACCTCAACTCGGCGCCCGCACGTCGCCAGGCGTGCTCCAAATGCGGGTATAGAAATGAGAAGGCGGCGTCGCGCGCGATAGCGATTCTCTGCGCCGGCGGAGTAAACTGCGCCGCCCCCGCTCGCGCAGCCTTCGGCGACGGTCTCGCCAGCGCGACAATGCGATCGAGATCGACATGGTCCGCCACGAAATCGGCGAGCCGATCGAGAATCGCCTCCAACTCGTTCGTCTCGCCAGCCTGTACGAGGCCGAGATGACGCTCCGGAAGAGCGATCCCCGCTGAACGGGGCAGAGCGCCGAGCACCGCCAGGGACGTACGCTCGACCGCCTTCTTGGCGAGTTGTACGTGCCGTGCGCTGCCCACGCGGTTTAGAACGACCCCGGCGATTTCGATGCGGGGATCGAACAGCTTGCAGCCGAGCGCAGCGGCGCCCGCCGACTGCGACTGGCCGCTGATGTCGAGCGCAAGAAGAACGGGCCAACCAAACTCGGCGGCGATATCTGCCGATGAGCCGGTTCGCCCCTCTGGCGCTGGCACACCGTCAAACAATCCCATCAGACCTTCGCAGAGAACGAGATCGGCGTCTGTAGTCGCCTCTTCGCCAATTGCATGAATCAACTTCGGACCCATCGCCCACGAGTCTAGATTGGCGCTCCTTCGCCCAGTAGCGGCCTCGTGGAAGGCGGGGTCAATATAGTCCGGTCCGCATTTTAAGCCCGCGACATTGAGACCACGCCGCCGGAAGGCGCGCATGAGACCGAGAGCCAGCGTCGTCTTGCCGCTACCGGAGCGGGGCGCGGCAATGATGAGGCCCGGCGGCGTCACGGCGCAATCAGATTGGACAACAAGGCGCGTCGAAGCCCGACGATCGCGCCGATGACCACCAAGGCCGGAGAGGTCGCTCGGCCTTGGTAGAGACCGTCGCGGGCCGCGCCGAGAGTCGTTTCAATCGTCTGCTGGCTGGGCAAGGTCGCCTCGATCAGCACGGCAAGCTCGGTCTCAGGCGCCATGCCGCCGGCGATCAGGCGGCCGGCTATTTCGGTAAGCCGTGACAATCCCATGTAGATGACGAGCGGTTGCCCGACGCTGGCGAGCGCCTCCCATCTGATGCGGTCCTCGCCATCGACCGCTGGATGGCCAGCAACAAGAATCACTGCCTGATTGGTCTCGCGCGACGTCGCCGGGATGCCGGCATAGGCGAGGCCGCCGATGCCGGCAGTAATCCCCGGCACGACGCGAAAGCGCACGCCGGCCTCGGCCAGCGCTTTAACCTCCTCGCCGCCCCGACCGAAGACGAATGGATCGCCGCCCTTGAGACGCAGCACGCGCTGCCCCTGCCGAGCCAATTCGATAATCCGCATCGTGATGTCGCGCTGGCTGTGCGAAGGTCTGCCGCCGCGTTTGCCGGCGAATTCGCGCCGCGCCGTCGGCGCCGCGAGCGCCAGGACGCCCTCGGAAACCAGCGCGTCATAGACAATCACGTCGGCGCGCTGCAGCGCGTGGAATGCGTGCAGCGTCAGCAGGCCGGGATCGCCGGGTCCGGCGCCGACGAGCCATACCGTTCCCGGCTCGAACGCAATGTTCAGCGCACTCGCCTTGCTCATGCCTCGCCTTCCGCTTTCGAGGTTGCGGTAGGGCGTCTATTGTCGGCGCCATGACCGAGGTCAAGTTGCGCTATGGCTGGACCACAGGGTGCTGCGCCACTGCCGCCGCCAGCGCCGCCTTCGAGGCGTTGTTTGTCGGCGATTTCCCCGATCCGGTCGAGGTGCGCCTGCCGAACGGAGCTAGCCCGTGCTTTGCGTTGGCGATGAGCGAGCGTGGGCCGGATTACGCACGGGCGGGCGTCGTCAAGGACGCCGGCGATGATCCCGACGTAACCCACGGCGTCACCGTGATCGCTACCGTGCGCATTGGTCCGCAGAGCGGCGGGGTTGCGTTCCGCGCTGGACCGGGCGTCGGCGTCGTGACCAAGCCGGGACTGCCGATCGCGCCGGGCGAACCGGCGATCAATCCTGCGCCGCGCCGGATGATCGTCGAGGCGTTGACGAGGATCGCCACACGCCATGGGGTCGGCGTCGACGCGATCGTCGAAATCTCGATTCCGGGCGGCGAAAAGATCGCCGAGAAGACGCTCAACCCGCGCCTTGGCGTCAAGGGCGGACTTTCGATCCTGGGCACCACTGGGATTGTCGTACCTTTTTCTTGCTCGGCTTGGATTCATTCGATCCATCGCGGCGTCGATGTCGCCCGCGCTTGCGGGCTCGCCCACCTTGCTGGGGCGACCGGCTCGACCTCCGAAGAGGCGGTCAAGCGACTCTATGGCTTTCCCGAAGAAGCATTGATCGACATGGGCGATTTTGTCGGCGGCTTCCTCAAATATTTGCGCAGGCGTCCAGTCGAGACTGTCACGATCGCCGGCGGTTTTGCCAAGATGACCAAATTGGGGCAGGGCCTGCTCGATTTGCATTCGCGTCGCGGCGAAGTCGATCTCAACTGGCTGGCGAGCCTTGCCGAAAGCGCCGGACTTGGCGAGGCGGTCGCAAAACGCATTCGCGCCGCCAATACTGCGATGGAGGCCAATACGGTCGCGATGAGCGCGGGCTTCGGCCTCGCGGCAGGAGTGGCGGAAGCCGCGTGGGCCACGGCGGCGAAGGCGGCCGAGCGCGGCGTCGAGAGGCTCGAAATCGTTGTAGTCGATCGAGACGGCCGCATCCTGGCGACGACAGGCGCGCGCGCTATTCATTGAGACCCGCCTCGAAAGCGGCGCTGATACGCGGCGTCATAGAGCGCACTCGCTCGAAAATCGCGCGCCGCCAAAGCCGGCCCCACCAGTATCAGGGCAGTGCGCTCGATCTTGGTTTCGGCAACTTCGGCGACGATCGTCGCCAAGGTCGCCTCAGTCACGCTCTCGTCAGGCCAGCTGGCGCGATAGACGACGGCCGCCGGGCAATCCGCGCCGTAGAATGGCGTGAGCTCGGCGACGACGCGCTCAAGCGCGTGGATCGACAGATGGATCGCCAAGGTCGCGCCCGTCGCGGCGAAATTGGCCAAGGTCTCCTTCGCCGGCATGGGAGAAGCGCGCCCGCCGGTTCGCGTCAACGCCAGTGACTGCGCGATTTCGGGCAGAGTCAATTCGCGCTTCAGGGCGGCGGCGGCGGCGGCGAAGCTCGGCACTCCCGGCGTCACGTCATAGGGAATGCTGAGCTTATCCAATTCGCGGAGTTGCTCGCCCATGGCGCTCCAGAGACTGAGGTCGCCCGAATGCAGCCGCGCGACATCCTCGCCCCTGGCATGGGCGCGTTTGAACTCGGCGACGATTGCTTCAAGCGCAAGCGGCGCGGTGTCGATAATCCGCGCTGCGGGCGGACAGAAGGCGAGAAGCTCCTTCGGCACCAGAGAGCCGGCATAGAGACAGACTGGGGATCGAGCGATGAGGTCGCGGCCGCGGACAGTGATGAGGTCGGGCGCGCCGGGACCGGCGCCGATGAAATGGATGGTCATCAGCCGAGCCCTCGCGCGATTGCGCAGGTCACGCCGGATCCGGAGACCCGCGGCGCTATGAGGCGGGCGTTGACGCCGGCGCCGGCGAGCGCTGCGGCTTCGGACACCGAGGCGACGCCCAATACGGCCTGGGCTCGCTCCGATCGCGTGACGACCTGGTCCTCGACGGCGCGCAAGACTTCCGGCGCGAAAAAATCGAGCGGCAGATTCAATTCTTGCGCCGCCGCGATAAGTCCAGGCTCGTGGCGCTTGCGATCGATACTAAATAGGCGCGCCGGCTCATTCAGGTTTTGAACGCGCGCCAACGCTCCGCTGACGATTGCGATAATCGCCTCCTTGGTCACGCCGCCGCGGCAGCCGATGCCGATCGCGATCATCACTTGATCGCCGACCATTGTACGATCGGCATCGCCGGCCGCCAGCCTCGGTACGACCCTACCGTTTCGGTATGCGCGATCGCTATCGAGACCAACGCGCCGCCGCGCTGTCGATGTCGCTCTGCCAAAGCCGCTTGGGTCTCGATCGTCACTGCATTGGCGACAAACCGACGCCCGGGCGGCAAAAGGCTCCAGGCGGCGTCAATGACCGTCGCGCCGCCGCCACCGACGAAGATCGCGTCGGGCGCGGGCAGGTCCGGCATCAGCGCGCAGGCGTCGCCGTCGAGCGTCACGAGATCGGGCGCGCCGAGCGCAGCGGCGTTGCGGGCGATTCGCGCCGCCCGATCCGCTCGCGCCTCTATCGCGACGGCGCGGTTGCGTGGATGGCTCAACATCCATTCGATCGAAATCGAGCCGGAGCCGGCGCCGAGGTCCCATAGAAGGGCTCCAGGCCACGGCGCCAGCGATGACAGCGTGATCGCGCGTACTTCGCGCTTGGTGAGTTGGCCGTCTGACTCGTACCATTCGTCCGGCAGACCGGGCGTCAAAGGAACGTAGGGCGCCCCGGGCGAAGCTTCAATCTGCACCGCGACAATATTGAGAGGGTTGATCGAGGGCGATCCGAAGCCTTCAGCCGTTGCTTCGAAAATGCTCTCCCGCGGCCCGCCGAGGGCCGCCAGGACGATCATCCGCGAAGCGCCGAGCCGTCGCGCGACAAGCAATCCTGCAATCCTCTCAGGCGTTGAGCCATCCCATGACAGGACGAGCAATCTCGCCGCCGGCCGAAGATGCGGCAGGATACGCTCTAGGGGACGCCCGTGCAGAGATACGATTTCGCAATCCTGCAATCCCCAACCCAGCTTTGCCGCGGCCAGGCTGAGCGAAGACGGCGCGGGCAGACAGATCATCTCTTGGGCTGGAATATGCGCCGCCAACGTTGCGCCGACGCCGTAAAGAAAAGGATCGCCTGAGGCCAGAACGCAGGTCGGCGCGCCGCGCCGCGCCTTGATCGCCTCAATGCCGCGTTCGAACGGCGATGGCCATTCCATCGTCTCGGCGGTTGCGGATTTTAGCATCGCCAGATGGCGTGCGCCGCCGATCACGAAAGACGCTTGCGCGAGAACGCGCATCGCGGCAGGAGAGAGACCTTCTAGACCGTCCTCGCCGACGCCAATGATCGTCAGCCAGCGCGCGGCGGCGGGCGCGCTCATCGCGCGTCCCCTGGGCGGAGAAGCGGGCAGGGACCTTGATGCGCGTTCTGATCCTGGGCGGGTCCAATGAGGCGACACAGCTCGCCGCGCGATTGGCGGACGATTCCGCGTTCCAGCCCGTTCTGTCGCTTGCTGGGCGCACGCGACATCCCGCGCCGTCTCCGATTCCCTGCCGTATCGGCGGCTTCGGGGGCGCGATCGGGCTCGCCTCTTATCTGCGGTCGCAGGCGATTGACGTCGTTATTGACGCGACTCACCCTTTCGCCGAACAAATGTCGGCGAATGCGATTTCGGCGGCGGGCGAGACCCAAACGCCGCTCGTCGTCTTCAGCCGGCCGCCCTGGATGCCCGGCCCCGGCGATCGTTGGGTCGAGTTTGTTTCCGCGGAGGCTGCCGCGCAAGCGATTGGCGCAACCGGCCGTCGCGTATTTCTCACCGTCGGGCGCTTGCAGCTTCCCGCTTTTGAGACGGCGCCGCAGCATGACTATCTGATCCGGACAATCGATCCGCCGGAGCCGAAGCCCAATCTGCCGCGCTACCGCGTGCTGCTGGCGCGCGGTCCTTTCACTATCGAAGACGAAGTCCGCCTGATGCGGGTCGAGCAGACCGAAGTTCTGGTGACGAAGAACAGTGGCGGCGACTCGACGAGGGCCAAGCTCGACGCCGCGCGTTCGCTTGGACTCGAGGTGATCATGGTGCGTCGACCGCCGCCCCCAGACGCGCCGACGCTCCACGCGCTCGAAACGGTCATGAGCTTTCTGCGAGCGCGTCTTCATAGCGCGGCGCCGTAGCTTCTCGGCGTATAAACCCAACATCCGCCATCAGCGCGCTCGACGCGTCGTGTCTGGCTGGATCCGATGAGGATCAGCGTGCTCATATCCGCACGGGACGGTTCCGCCGCAGCGAGAGTCGTCAATTGGATTCGCTCGTCGGGGCGCCCGACTGCGCGGGCGAAGGCGACGATCGTCTCTTCCGACCTCAACCTTCGCAGCAGCGCGAAAGCCTCATAGATCACGTGAGGCCGCGTTTTGGAGGCCGGATTGTACAACGCGATCACAGAGTCGGCGCCCGCAGCCGCCTCCAGTCGCCGCTCGATTGCGCTCCATGGCTTTAGATTGTCGGAGAGCGAGATGACCGCGAAATCGTGGCCGAGCGGCGCGCCAAGTCGAGCGGCGGCGGCGAGCATGGCCGAAACGCCGGGATGCACCTCGATCGCCAGAGCCCGCCAGCGCGGGTCGCCGGTCTCTACCGCCTCGAACACGGCGGCGGCCATGGCGAAGATTCCGGGATCGCCGCTTGAGACCAGAGCGACGCGGGCGCCGGCAAGGGCGAGATCAAGCGCCACGCGCGCTCGGTCAAGCTCGACACGATTGTCGCTGGCGTGCCTATTTTGATGGGATGAGGCTGCCAGCCGGTCGAGGTAGCCGCCGTAGCCGACGAGGTCGGTGGCGTCCTCGATGATGGATCGCGCCCCGGGCGTCATCCATTCGAGAGGGCCCGGCCCGATGCCGACGATGTCAAGACGGCCAAGGCTCATGGTCGCCTGCCTTCGCCGGGGATTAGGATAAGCGAGAAATAGGGCGCGCTGTCGTCGGTCTTGTCGACGAGCTTCATCACGCTCTCCCCGGTCATCGTGCCGCGCTCGACGTAAATCGCCCGGTCGGCGAGGCCTGCTTTGCAGATTGCGGCGCGGGCCTTCGGGAGATTGCTGCCAAGCTTCAATACGACTGCCGCATGCGTGTTGGCGAGGCGGGCGGCAAGTTCTTCCTCGGGCAGCGTGCCAGGCAACACTGTCATCACGTCATCGCCCCACGCCATCGGCAAGCCGGCTGCCCCCCAGCAGCCGGCCATGCCGGTTACTCCCGGCACAATTGTCGTCTCGAAGCGCTCGCGCAATCGTATATAGAGATGCATGAAGGAGCCGTAGAACAGCGGATCGCCCTCGGCGAGCAGTGCGACGTCGCGCCCTTCACCGAGATGGGCGGCAAGCGTCGCAGTCGCCTGCTCATAGAAGGCGCGTAGCCTCGCTACATAGACCGGGCTGTCGAAACGCGCCTCGTTCGTCATCGGATAGTACAGGGGCAGCTCGGTTCGCCCTTCTGGTATCCACCGATCGGCGATCTGACGCGCATTGCCGCGCCGGCCGGCCTTGGCGAAGAATGCGATCACCGGAGATGAGCGGATCGTCTCCACCGCCTTGACGGTCAGGAGTTCAGGATCGCCGGGTCCAAGCCCGACGCCGATAAGCTTGCCCGGTTTCATTCCCTGGCGCTCGCCAGCGCGTTGACCGCCGCGGCAGCCATGGCGCTGCCTCCCCGCCGCCCCCGAACCACCAAATAGGGCACAAGTCGATAGGCGATCAGCGCCTCCTTCGATTCCGCAGCGCCGACAAAACCGACCGGCATGCCTATGATTGCCGCGGGTGGCGGCCAGCCTTCGTCCAGAAGCTCAAGCAATCTGAAGAGCGCCGTGGGCGCATTGCCGATCACGACAAGGGCGCCGGCGAGCTTGTCGCGCCATAGATCAAGCGCGGCGGCCGAGCGCGTGTTGCCGATCCGCGCCGCGAGTCCGGCGACCGTGGGATCGTTGAGAGTGCAGATGACGGGATTGTCGGCCGGAAGCCGAACCCGCGTCACGCCGTCGGCGACCATCCTGGAATCGCAAAGGATGGGGGCGCCGACGCCGAGGGCCCGTTTTGCTTCAGCGACCAGGTCTTGAGCGAAGATGAGGTCCGCCGCCGCCTCGACTTGGCCGCAGGCGTGTATAACGCGCACCGCTATTGGCTCCTCTTCGGCGGCGAAGCGCGTGAGGTCGGCTTCAGCGCGAATGGTTGCGAAAGAGCGCCGGTAAATCTCCGCGCCGTCGCGGATGTAAGAATAGCGGCTCACGCTTCATCCTGCGACGAATGAAGCGCGGCGACCCGGTTGGCGTGCGGCGCGCCGCCAAGCTTTTCCAGTACGGCCTCGAGCTCTTTGGCGTCTAGGCCGGCGAGGATGGGCCTGTCGCCGGCCCGACCATCGAGCACCAGATCGTACCGTCCCTCGCGCCCGACCAACGTGACGGCCGCCGCTTGGGCATGGGCGCAACCCTTGGCGCAGCCGGATACATGCAAGGCGACGCCGTGCGCTTTGAGGCGCCGCGCGAGAGGCGCAAGGCGCGCTCCGTCGCGCAACGTCGCCGTCGAGCCGTTAGCGCAAGCCGGCGCGCCGGGGCAGGCGGCGACTGAGCGAATGGGATGGGTCTCCTCAAGGACGAATCCTGCCTCGCGCAGGACCTGAGCCAAAGTGGCGTCAATATCCGTCCCGACGATTACGATCGCCCGCCAGGGCGTAAGACGGAGCTCGCCTTTCGACCCTTCGGCCGCATCGGCAAGGAGACGAAGTCTTGCCGCGTCGAGGCGTCCGAAAGGCGCTCCCACGCCGAGCGCGCGGAAGCGACCAAGATCATGCTCGCCAAGAGGCCGTGGAGCGCGCGCTTCACCTTCTTTAACCTCGGCCGCTGCAAGTCTGAGGCCGGCATAGTGGACGATCCTTTCCACGCCGATTCTCTTTACAAGGGCAGCCATGCGTGGCGCGGCGCTTTCGCCGAGGCCACGAAGGTCGAGAAAGGCGCGGGCGAGGCGTGCGGCTGTGGCCGGTAGCGCCTCTACTGCGCAGAATCCAGCCGGCCGGCCGGCCAGGCGCATCGAAAACTGGACGCCGCCGTCCCGTCCGAGGGCGAGGAAGGCGATATCTGCCGGCTCGCCTGCGATCGACAAGCGCCCGCCGTCGTCGATGGCGAAGCCGAATTTGGCGGGGAGTCGCCAAAGCGCAGGGTCGCGTCGCAACCTCTCGTCGAGCGCAGTCACGCTCGGCCTGATGTCGATAAGTGCGGAAGGATCGAACCCGGCGAGAGGGCTCGCCATGACATTACGCACCGCCTCGGCTGCGGGGTCGACGTCGATCAGGCCGAGCGTATTCAACATGGATTGCAATGAGACCACGGCGCCTGGCCTGAGCCCTCTGATCTGCAGATTGGCGCGGGACGTGAGGTCGATATGGCCGTTGCCGAGACTTTGCGATGCTTCAGCGATCGCGCGAGCTGTCTTCGGGGCGATGGCCCCGCCCGCGATACGCAGGCGCGCGATGAGACCGTCGCCGCTCGCCATTGGCCTCAGAGCGCCAGGGCACCATCCTCGCCGCAATGGGCTCGGGCGCCAGTCTTTCTGGGGAGCCGCGTCAGGCATCATGCCGCTCGCTCCAGCAGGCTCGCCAGGCGCATCGCGGTCGAATTGCGGCGGCACGTCCAAAGGCCGCGCCGCAGAGCATGGTCGAAAGTCGCAGCAATCGCGCGCGCCGCCTCGGCGTTCGCGCCTTCCAGAAAGGCGGCGACGGCGTCGTCGCCGAGCGTAGCATCAAAGACGAGATCGAAAAGCACCGGCGCAACGACGCCGCTGGTGACGGCGAAAGCATAGAGATTATCGACCGTCTCGGCGATCTCGCTGGCCCCGCGATAGCCGTGGCGCATCTGGCCGGCGATCCATCGCGGATTGGCTGCGCGGCCGCGCACGGCGCGGGCGATCTCTTCACGCAAGCTGCGCACAACAGGCTTATCACCCGCCGTCGTATCAAGGTGATAGAGGCTGGGGGAAGCCCCTAGGCTCTTTGCGGCGGCGGCAAAGCCGCCCTCATGCTCGAAAAAGGCGCTGGCGTCGAGTGCGTCCTGACCCGGCAAGTCCTGCACGTGGAGGAAAGCGTCGGCGCTGGCGACGCGAATGCGGAAAAGGTCCGTCGCCTCGCGATCGACCGAGCCCAACGCGTAACCGCTGCCGGCGAGATACGCCTCGGCAAGCGATTGCGCGGGGGCGCCAGGGTCCGCCGCGAGCATACGGCCGAGCGCGACGCCATAGGCGCCCGGCGCCGCGCCGAAGATACGAATCGTGCTTTCGCCTGCCTTGCACGCCGCCGCGAGGGGATTGACCTCGGCTTCCTCCTCGAGCGCCGCAACCTCGCCGATCAACTGCTCGAGGAGTGCGATCTGAGTCGGAAACACGTCGCGAAACAGGCCGGAGAGCCGCAAAGTGATATCGATACGCGGTCGTTCGAGCGCGGCCGGCGGTAGGATCGTGAAGGCGGCTATGCGACCGGAGCCGTGGTCCCAGACTGGGGTCGCGCCGACATAGGCGAAGATTTGAGCCACCTCTTCGCCGCCCGTCCGCATTGTCGCCGAGCCCCAAAGGTCCATCACTATCCGCCGCGGCCAATCGCCGTGGTCCTGGAGATGGCGGGCGACGACGGCATCGGCGGCGCGCCGGCCGACCGTCCATGCCGTGCGCGTCGGAATCATGCGCGGATCGACGGTGAAGAGATTGCGTCCCGTGGGCAGCACATCGAGACGACCGCGCGAAGGCGCGCCTGCCGCGCCCGGCGGTAGAAAGCGGCCGTCCAGCGCGGCGATGAGACCGCGCATTTCGCTTTCAGGCGAGGCGTCGAGCCTGGCCACAGCCTCAACGTCAGCTTCAGCGCCGCCAAGGACGCCGACGCCGCCGGGAGGCGCCGAGCCGAATACATGCAATCCATCTGCGATGCGCATGTCCTTAATATCGCAGAGCCAAGCGTCGAGCTTGGCCAGCGCGTCCTCCTCTGGGACGGAGGCCGCGCCGCTTTCGGCCGCAAGACCCGTCTCGACGGCGCGCTCCAGAATTGTTCTGGCAAGAAGAGAGGCGCGTTTCGGGTCCATCTGATGCGCCGAGGCGTATTCGTCGAACAGATCCTCGAATTCGGAAAGGTCGCCAGCGCTTCCGGCCGTTGTCAGTGGCGGCGTCAAATGTCCAACGATGACCGCGCTGGTGCGGCGCTTGGCTTGCGCCGCTTCGCCGGGATTGTTGACGATGAACGGATAAATCAATGGCGTTGCGCCAAGCAGCGCTTCGGGCGCGCATGCTTCCGACAACGCCACAGCCTTGCCGGGCAGCCATTCGAGCGTGCCATGCGTGCCGAGCTGGATCACCGCGTCGATCCGCTCCTGGCGGCGAAGCCAAAGATAAAAGGCGATGTAGCCGTGGCGAGGCGGTTGATAGGGATCGTGATACTCGGCCTTACGATTCTCGACTCGACCGCGATCCGGTTGAACCGCGACAATCATCGCGCCCAACCGGACGGCGCGGAAACGGAAGGCTCCCCCTTCAAAAAGCGGGTCCTCCTCGGGCCGATCCCAGGCCGAGACGACAGCTTCGCGAAGCGGCGCCGGAAGCTCGGCAAATCCTGCTTGGTAGTCGACGAGCGACAGAGACGAGGCGGGAGGCGCTTCCGCCAGCCTGCGGAAAAAGAAGTTCGCGTCCTCGATCGCATCGATGGCGTACCCCGCGACCTTCAGCCGCGCGGCGATCGCGGCGAGGCTCGCTGGCGTATCGAGACCCACGGCGTAGCCGGCGCGGCCGGTCTTGGCCGGATAGTCCGAAACGATGCAAGCGAGTTTTCGGCGCCCGCGCGGCAGGCGTCTCAACCTCGCCCAGGCCAGGGCAAGATCAGCCACAAACTCAATTCGGGACGGCTCTGGCCGATGGATAAGTCGCGTGAACTCCAGGGACTCGCTTCGCGGCGCCTCATCCTTGAAGGATATCGGGCGCGTCACAATGCGTCCGTCGATCTCCGGCAATACGACGTTCATGGCGAGATCAGCCCCGCCGAGCCCGCGTGGATCTTTCTCCCAAGACGCACGCGAGGCGCCGACATGGAACGCT
>DASZFX010000313.1:0-4230 GCA_035939375.1 Roseiarcus sp. | reverse complement strand
GAAGCCGGCCTTGGTCCGCGCGAGCGCGTCTGCGTCGGCGGCCAGCAACTCGACGCTTTGCGCGGCGCGATCGAGCAGGACCTTCATCGCGCCGACCGGCCGACGGCGATTTTCGCTTTGACCAATGTCGCCGCTCTTGCCGCGATCAAGGCCGTGCGGGCGCTCGGCCTCGACATTCCCGGCGATGTTTCGATCGTCGGCTTCGACGATTTCGATTGGATGTGCGCGCTGCGGCCGTACCTGACGACGGTCGCCCAACCCGTCGACGATTTCGCGTCCTCGGCCTGGCGCCTGCTGATGCAGCGCCTCTCCGGCGTCGCAAACGCCGAGGATGTTAGGATCGAGCTTCCCTGCGCCTTGAGGGTGAGGGAGTCAACCGGGCCCGCCCGCCCTCGCCTCAAAATGGCGGCCGGCGCTTAACGCAAGCCGAAATATCAAAAAGGGAGGATCGAATGTTCAAGACAATGATCGCGACTGTTTCTTTCGCCGCGCTCGCCGCCGCGATCGCGGTCGGCGGCGCCGCGGCCGCCGACAAGCCGGTCTACGGCGTACTCATGAAAACATTGTCGAACCCGTTCTGGGGCGCGATGGAGCAAGGCGTGCGCGCCGGCGCCAAGGAAGCCGACGTCGAGTATTTCCTGCAAGCGGTCGAATCCGACCAGGCGGCTGAGCCGCAGCTCAACACCTGCAACACGATGCTGGAGAAAAAGCCGGCGGTCATGATCACGGCGGCGATCAACTCGACCATTCTCCTGCCCTGCCTCAAGCACGCCAACGAACTCAAAATTCCGGTCGTCGATCTCGACGGCAATCTCGATCCCGAAATCACCAAGAAAGCGGGCGTCGACGTCGCCTTCCATATCGGTTCGGACAATGAGGCGGCCGGCGCCAAAGGCGCCGACTATGTCGCCGAAATGCTCGGCAAGGACGCCAAAGGACCGGTGCTGGTGATCGAAGGCCTGTCCGGCAACATCACGGGCCAGAAACGCGCGCGCGGCTTCGCCAATGAGTTGAAGAAGGCGGCGCCGGGCCTCACCATCGTCGCGTCTCTGCCGGGCGACTGGGACCGCCAGAAAGCGGCCAATATCGCCAACGATATTTTGCAGCGCAATCCCGATCTCGTCGCGATCTTCTGCGCAAATGACGGCATGGCGCTCGGCGCGGTGGAGGCGGCGCGCGCCGCCGGCAAGGACAAACTGATCGTCGTCGGCGTCGACGGCAACAGCGACGCGGTCAAATCCATCCTCGCCGGGCGGCTCACCGCCTCGGTGGCGCAGCTTCCCTATCTCGTCGGCAAGCAAGCGGTCGAAAACGCCAAGAAGCTGCTCGGCGGCGGCAAGGTCGACGAATCCATCTATGTGCCGACCCTTGTCCTCACCAAGCAAGTGCTGGAGGCCAAGAAGGAGCCGATGTTGGAATACGTAAAGTAAGGCGCTAGGCTCCTTATCGATAGGCGAGGCGGAGCGAATCGTCGCTCCGCCTTGTCATTTGATCGTTTTTGCAATCGGTCGAGACGCCCATGACAGCAGCACCCAGCGCCGCCGGCGCCGTCACGAGCTGGCGCGTCCGCCTGACCAGCGGCGCCGCTTTCCGGATGGAGTCGCTCTTCGTCCTGGCGATTCTCGTCGTGGTGATGGCGACACTCTCGCCGTACTTTCTCTCGGTTTCGAACTTCCTCAATATATTGCTCGCCACCGCGACGATCGGCGTTCTGGCGATTGGCGCGACTTTCGTCATCTCCTCCGCCGGCATCGACCTTTCCGTCGGCTCGGTGCTCGGTTTCTCAGGCGTCGCCGGTTGCCTGTTGATGTCGAGCTGGGGCCTCCCATGGCCGCTCGGCATTATCGCCTGCATCGGCGCCGGCGCGTTCGCCGGCTTCGCCAACGGCTTTCTCATCACGCGCGGCCAGATTCCGCCGTTCATCGTCACGCTCGGCATGCTCGGCGTCGCTCGCGGCTTCGGTCTGGTGCTCACCAATGGTCTGCCGATCTACGGCCTGCCTGACCCCATCCTCTATCTCGGGCAGGGACGGCCCTTCGGCGTGCCGACGCCGGTCATCGTCCTCATCGCCGCCGCCGTCATTGCCCATGTCGTGCTCATGCACACGCGTTTCGGCCTCTATACGCAGGTGATCGGCGACAGCGAGACGGCCGCCCGCGCCATGGGCGTCAGGGTCGAGCGCCAGAAGGTCTATCTCTATACGCTGTCGGGCGCCCTCGCCGGTCTCGCCGGCCTCCTTTTTTCGGCCAGGGTCAACGCAGGCGATCCAACCGCCGGCCTCAATTATGAACTCACCGCCGTCACCGCCGCGATCATCGGCGGAACCAATCTTTTCGGCGGGCGCGGCAGCGTCATCGGAACGATCATCGGCGCTCTGATCATGGGCGTCCTGCAGAACGGTTTGAACCTGCTCGCCGTACCCTCCTTCTATCAACAAATGGCGATCGGCGCGGTCCTGGTGCTCGCGGTCTGGCTCGATCGCGTCAATCGCTCCGAGGGGCGACGGCGATGAGTCTCCTCGAACTCAAGGACGTCTATAAGAGCTTCGGTTCGATCGAGGCCTTGCGCGGCGTCACCTTCTCGGTCGAGGCGGGCAGCGCGACCGCGCTGGTCGGCGACAATGGCGCCGGCAAATCGACATTGATGAAGACGATCACCGGCGTCCATCAGCCCGATCGGGGCATGATTTTTTTCGACGGCGCGAGACTCGATACGCTCGATCCACGCGCCATCCGCGAGCGCGGCATCGAGATGATCTATCAGGACCTCGCGCTCGCAAAGATGCGCGACGTCGCCGCCAATATCTTCCTCGGTCGCGAGATCACCCGCAACGTGCTCGGCGTCAAATTCATCGATCACAAGCGCATGGAGATCGAAGCCGGCAAGATGATCGAAAAGCTCGGCGCCCGGGTCAAGTCGGTCAAGCAGGTCGCCGGGCTCCTGTCCGGCGGCCAGCAGCAATCGGTGGCGATCGCCAGGGCGCTGACCTTCAATCCCAAGCTCGTCATCATGGACGAGCCGACCGCCGCGCTTGCAGTGCGCGAGATCGAGCATGTCCTCGACCTGATCCGCAACCTCAAGAGCCAGGGCATCGCCGTCATTTTGATCAGCCATCGGCTCACGGACGTCTTCGCGGTCTGCGATCGCATCGTCGTTCTGCGCCAGGGCGCGGTCATTGCCGACGATCCGACCGTTCAAACAAGCATGAGCGCCGTCGTCAGCCATATCGTCGGCGCCGCCTGATCGACGCCAGTCATGCGTCAAGGAGTTGAGCGATGATCCGCTTCGGCATGCATTCGAGCCTGTGGACCGGCGCCTGGACGCGCGAAGCCGCCGAGCTCACCGTTTCGGAAGCGGCGCGATGCGGCCTCGAAGTGGTCGAGATCGCCCTTCTGGAGCCCGACAAAGTTGACGTCGCCCATTCGCTCGAATTGTTCAAGCGGCACAAGGTGGCGCCGACCGCATCGCTTGGCCTGCCGATGGAGGTTTGTGCGACCCTGCACCCAGACAAAGCGCAGGCCTTTCTCTTTCGCGCGCTCGACGTCGCCCATGCGCTGGGCTCGAACACGCTGACCGGCGTCACCTATTCGACGCTCGGCTACCGCACCGGCGCGCCGCCGACCGGCGCCGAATACGACAACATCGTCCGCGCGCTCAAACCCGTCGCCAAGCGCGCCGCCGACTACGGCATGACTCTCGGGCTCGAACCCTGCAATCGCTACGAAACGCATCTCCTCAACACCGCCAAGCAAACGATCGATCTGATGGCGCGGATCGATGAACCGGCCGTCATGATCCATCTCGATACGTACCACGCCAATATCGAGGAAAAAGGGTTCGAGGCGGCGTTGGCCGACGGCGCCGGCAAGGTGCGTTACGTCCATCTTTCGGAAAGCGATCGCGGGGTCCCTGGCTCCGGCAACATCGATTGGAAGAGCGTGATGACCGCGCTGAAGGGCGCGAATTTTTCCGGCGATCTCGTCTGCGAATCCTTCGTCAACATGATGCCGCAACTCGCCAGCGCGCTCTCCGTCTGGCGACCGGTCGCGCGCGACCGAAGCGAGGTGCTCGACGTCGGCCTGCCCTATCTGAGGAGCCTGGCGCGAGTGACGGGATTGGTCGGCGGTTAGCGCATCGGATTCGCAATTTGAACCGCAGAGGCTCTCTGGAAACGAACGCCAACGCCACGGGCCGCCATTGTTTGGAACAGTGACCGGAACGCGCCGGCCG
>DASZFX010000312.1:0-7673 GCA_035939375.1 Roseiarcus sp. | reverse complement strand
CCCGCGGCGAGGATTTCTTGCCTGACGGATTCGAGCGGCGCGCCGCGCCGCCCGGCGAGCGAGAGGCTAAAGCCGCGCGCGGCGAGCGCAAGCGCGGCGCTGCGGCCGATGCCACTCCCTGCGCCGGTGACGAAGGCGTGTCCGCCCGCGCTCATAGGGCGCCAGCCGCGGCGGCGGCGCGCTTGAGATTGGTTTCGTATTGTCCGCGGGCCGACTTGTACTGCTTCGGCCAATATTGCCCGGCATAGCCGATCTTGGCCGCTTCATGCATGACGAAATAGGGATCGGCGAGATGCGGACGGGCGATCGCGCAGAGATCGGCGCGGCCGGCGCCGATGATCGAGTTGGCATGATCGGCTTCCGAGATCGCGCCGACTGCGACGGTGGCGACGTGAATCTCGTTGCGGATCTTGTCGGAAAACGGCGTTTGGAACATTCGGCCATAGACCGGCTTGTCGTCCTTGACCACTTGTCCCGACGAGCAATCGATGAGATCGGCGCCCGCCGCCTTGAACATCTCAGCGTAGATCGCCGCATCTTCCGGCGTATTGCCGCCTTCCGCCCAATCATGCGCCGAGATGCGAACGGATATCGGCCTGTCGGCCGGCCAGGCTACGCGAATGGCGCGAAACACCTCCAACGGATAGCGCATTCGCCCCTCGTGGTCGCCGCCATATTCGTCGCGACGCTGATTGGTCAGCGGCGACAGGAAGCTCGACAGCAAATAGCCGTGCGCGGCGTGAAGCTCGAGGATGTCGAAGCCAATCTCAGCCGCCCTCGCCGTCGCTTTGACGAAATCGTCGCAGACGCGGTCCATGTCCTGGCGCGTCATCGAGCGAGGGCAGGCCGAGTGCGGAAGATAGGGCGCGCTCGATGCGGAAATCAGAGGCCAGCCGCCCTCGGCCAAGGGTTCGTCCGTTCCTTCCCAGGGAACGCGCGTCGCTCCCTTGCGGCCGGCGTGGCCAAGTTGAATTCCGATCTTGGCCGCTGTTTCGCCATGGACAAAATCGACGATCCGCCGCCACGCCCTCGCCTGCTCGTCGTTCCAAAGGCCGAGGCAGCCCGGGGTGATGCGGGCATCCGCCGAAACGCAGGTCATTTCACCGAACACCAGCCCTGCCCCGCCCATGGCGCGCGCGCCGATATGAACGAGATGAAAGTCGTTCGGAGCGCCGTCGGTGGCTGAATACATCGCCATCGGCGACATCACGATCCGGTTTTGCAGCGTCAGGGCGCGGATCGAGAAGGGCGTGAACATCGGCGGCGGGGGCGCATCGTTCGAATTGGCCGGAACGCCCGCGCGCGTCGCGAACCAGCGCTCGTAGCCCTCCAGCCAGGCTTTGTCGCGCAGCCGCAGATTCTCGTGACTGATGCGCTGCGAACGGGTCAACATCGAATACATCAACTGCTCGGGTTCGAGCGTGTCGGCATAGCGCGCGCCGACGACCTCGAACCATTCCATCGCGTTGCGGGCGGCGTTCTGGATGCGGGCGACGTCGATGCGCCGCTCCTCCTCATAAGTTGCGAGGACGCCGGCGATGTCGGCGCCGTAGTGCCCGGCGAGGTTGAATTGTCGGGTCAACTCGATGGCGTCGTCGATGGCGAGCTTGGTGCCGGAGCCGATGGCGAAATGCGCCGTATGCGCGCTGTCGCCCATCAGCGCCACATGGCTGCGCCCATTGAAGCAGCTCCATTTGTCGCAGGTCAGCCGGCCGAAATTCAGCCATGCCGAGCCTTGCAAATGGCGGGCGTTGCTCTTCAGACTGCGCCCTTCCAGCGTCTCGGCGAAGACCTTTTCGCAAAAGGCGATCGACTCGTCCTGGCTCATTTCATCGAGCCGGTGGGCCTTGAACACGTTCTCGGTCGTCTCGACGATGAAGGTCGAGGTCGTCGCGTCGAAGCGATAAATATGCGCCTGCAGCCAGCCGTGCTCGGTCTTGCGGAAATCGAAAGTGAAGGCGTCGAAGCTCTTGTCCGTGCCGAGCCAGATGTAGCGATTGCGCCGGACATCCATGTTCGGCTTGAAGCGGTCGGCGTATTTCGCGCGGAGGCGCGAATTGACGCCGTCGCTGGCGATGATCAAATCCGCTTCGGGAAACTCTTCATCGCTCTCAATTTCGCGTTCGAAGACGAGATCGACGCCGAGTTCGAGACAGCGGTCCTGCAGGATGTTCAGCATCTTCTTGCGACCGATGCCGACGAATCCATGGCCGGTCGTCCTCAGCCGGCGACCCTTGAAATGCAGTTCGATGTCGTCCCAATGGTTGAATGCGCCTTCGATCGCCGCCGCGGTTTGAGGGTCCCATTGACGCATCGACTGCATCGTCGCATCGGAAAAAACGACGCCCCAGCCGAATGTGTCGAAGGGCCGGTTGCGTTCGATCACTGAGATATGGTGACCGGGATGGGCGCGCTTCATGAGAATGGCGAAATAGAGGCCGGCGGGGCCGCCTCCAATGCAGATGATCCGCATGGCTTCTCTCCGCTCGGGCGAAGGCCGATCAAAGGCGCGCGCGGCGGCGCGGGGCCGCCGTCGTCCGCCTCGTCTCTACAATGGACCCTCCGGCAAATTATTTCAAGCTTAAAATGATTTGCGGTCCGAGCAATCCACATTTCCCTCGCGAGCGGCCCCGCGAAACGGCGAGGGCCTAATGGCTCTTATCGAGCGCCGCGCGGATCGAAAGCTTCAGCTTGGCGAGTTCGCGCATCAAAGCCGAGACGTCTTTGGCGGAAACCCCGGCGAAAAGTTCGCCGATCCATTCGGCGTGCCGGGCGGCCATTTTCTTGAACGCCGCCCGACCGAAAGGTGTCAGCGCGATGATCTGCACCCGCCGGTCGCTCGCCGAAGTCGTCCGCACTATATGGCCGCTCTCGCTGAGGCGCTCGACGAGTACGGTGATATTGCCGGCCGACACCATCATGCGCTTGGAGATTTCACCCAGCACCATGCCCTGGTCGGCCTTCTCCAATTGCGCGAGCATGTCGAAGCGGGGCAGCGTGAAATCGAATTCCTCGCGAAGGCGTCGACGCACCTGCGTTTCGATGAGCGTCGAACAGGTCAACAGCCGGAGCCAGAGGCGCAGTTGATCGCCGTGATCGCTGGGCGCGTCGAGAACCTTGGTCTCGCCGTCGATCCAGGAATCGTCTCGTTCCTGTTCAGCGTCCAATTCACTCTCCTTTAGCGGGCGCCCTGGCCGCGCCCAAAAGAAAAAAGGCCGGATCCCGCGCCAAGGCGCTAAGGGTCCGGCTCGCATATTAAGGCATGGGCGGCCTTTGCGCGACGGCGACCATCATCGCGCCTTTTCCGCGCCATTCGGGTTCTTTGGCCTTGGCGCTACCTGCGCCTTCCGAAGGACATCCGCCGCAGCAGGCCGTCTTTCCTGATGAATTGATGGTAGAGCGCGGCCAGCACATGCGCGGTGATCAGGCCGACCAGCAGCAGGGCGAGATAGGAATGGGCGACGAAGGTCGGATAGAGCTTGAAGCTCGGCGGCAGAGGTTCGCCCGACCCTTGGAAGACGATCCTGTTCAACCCGGCGAGAATCGCGGTGGAAAGGCCGGTCGCGGCCATCAACACCACTAACAGGTAGAAGCCATAGTGGACGATCGGCGCCAGCCGATCGAGCAGGGGAAAGTCGGTCGTGGCCGCCGCCGGGCGCGTAGCGCCCATTCGGACGACGAAGCGGACGATCATCAAGGCAAGGATCAGCATGCCGCCTGCCATATGCAGCTCCAGAACGCCGATCTTCTGCGGGTCAGAATTGGGTGTCGCCGAGAGCAGAAAATAACCGACGATCAGCGCTGCGACGATGAGGGCGGCGAGCAGCCAATGCAGCGCCGCCAACAACGGATGATAACGATCTGGCGTGACCATTTTCATTTAGTGTTCGGCCGCCGCGCGCTCGAAACCTGCGAGTCCGGCTTGGCTGGCATGATCGATCCCATAACTCACGAGTTATTGATCTGTCAACGCCTCGCCATGGCGCGCGCCGCGCTCGGCGCGTCGTCCGAACGCCATGGCGCCAAGGCCGGCGAAACGCGCCTTCGATCCCAGCGCCTCCTCGATCCGCAGGGCCTCGTTCCATTTCGCCATGCGCTCGGATCTGGCGAATGAGCCGACTTTAAGCTGGCCGGCGCCCCAGCCGATTGCAAGATGAACGATCGCGACATCCTCGCTCTCGCCCGACCGCGCGGAGACGATCGTACCAAAGCCGGCCCGCAGGCCTTCATCCAAAGCCGCCTTCGCTTCGCTGACGGCGCCGGCCTGATTGACCTTCACCAGCACGGCGTTGACGGATTTTTCCTTTACCGCGGTGCGGACGCGTTCGGCGTTGGTGACGAGGAAATCATCGCCGATCACCTGAATGCGCTCGCCGACGGCAGCCGTGAAACGGATCAGACCCTCCGGATCGTCCTCAGCGAAAGGATCTTCGATCGAGAGGATCGGATAACGTTCGCACCATCCGACGAGATAATCCGCCAGCCCATCGCGATCGAGTTCGCGGCCTTCGAGGCCGAGCCGATAGCGACCGTTGCGCCCGAATTCGGACGCTGCGACATCGAGCGAGATCGCGACCTCTTCGCCGGGCGTGAAGCCGGCCTTCTCGATCGATCGCATCAGCGTATCGAGCGCTTCCTCGTTGCTCGAAAAAGCCGGCCACCAACCGCCCTCGTCGGCGACGCCTTGCAGCAAACCGCGCTCGGCCATGATCCGGCCGGCGGCGAGATAGACTTCGGCGGTGATCTCCAGCGCCTCGGCGAAGCTCTTGGCGCGAGTGGCGATCACCATGAAGTCCTGAATGTCGACGCGCCGGCCGGCATGGGCGCCGCCGCCGAAAATCTGAATCTCCGGCAACGGGATGAGCGGCGTCCCGTCGCCGAGGAGGTGGCGCCACAGCGGCAGGCCGCGGCTCGCCGCCGCCGCGCGAAGCACCGCCAGCGAGACCGCGGTCAGCGCATTGCCGCCGAGCCGCGACCGGTTCGGCGTGCCGTCAAGCGCGACGAGCCGCAAATCGACGCCGATCTGATCGAATGGATCACGCCCGACAAGCGCCGGCGCAATTTCGCCGCGCAAGCCCTGAAGCGCGTCTTGAACATCGAAGCCGCCAAGACGGGCGCCGCCGTCGCGCTTGTCGACCGCCTCGCGGCTGCCGCGCGAAGCGCCGGCCGGCGCGATTGCGCGCCCGACGGCGCCGTCGCTCAGGGCGACCTCCGCCTCGATCGTCGGCCGGCCGCGCGAATCCCAAACGCGCCGCCCGCTCAAGGTTTGAATGACGGGTTCGCTCAACCTTCGTTGCTCCAGGCTTCCGCGACATTGCGCAGGCGGCGCGGCGGCGCAGCGATCAGCGGCATGGCGCAATTGCGAACCGCCAGGCGCTCGGCCTCGCTCGTCAGATACTCGACCGGCGATTTGCCGTCGATGCGGGCAAGAAACAATGCCGGCAGAAGCGCGGCGGCGCGCGCTTCGAGCGCCGCAACCTCCTCCCAGGAAACGCCCGCGAGATAGGCTTCGGCGAGCGCGCGAAACGCGACGAGATAGGGCTCGCGCTGCGCGTTGCTTCGCGCGCCTTTCAGCATGAGGTGGTTGAGGCAGAAGGACAGATCAAAGGCCGGATCGCCGAACCAAGCACATTCCGCGTCGAGAAAGATCGGCCCTTGGGGACCGATCAGAATGTTCTTCGGGCTGACGTCGCCATGAACGAGCGCCCGTTTGGTCGAAAGCGTACGGACGGCGAGTTCATCAAAATATTTGCTCAAATGCGGGTGAGCGCGGCCGGTTGCGCGCAAATAGGGTTCGATGCGGATCGCCTCGAATGTCTCGTCATTGGCGAAGGCGGCGGGAATGCCGGCCGCCGCAGCGCTTTTGGCGTGAATGACCGCAAGGTCCCGCCCGACCGCCGCGGCGAAATTTGGATCGACGCGGCCTTCGAGAAGCTCCCCCTTCCACAGCGGGCGATCCTGCGGCGGGAAATACTCCATTGCGAAAAACCCAGCCGTCGGGTCTTCGCCGAACACTGCGGGCGCGGCGTGCGGCGCCCAGCTTGCGACGACGCGCATCCAGGCGGCCTCGGCGGCGTTGCGGCTGACCGGCGCCTCCCAGAGCGCGGCGACTTTGAGCCTCGCCAGGGCTCGCTTGACGCAGAAGCGCCGACCCCCGGTCTCGACGAGCGAAATATCCGACGATACGCCGCCGGAGAGCGGCGTCACGCGGATGAAATCGCCGGGCTGGACGAGACCCATGCGACGAAGGGCCGGCTCGAGATCGATGGGTTCAGTCGACGATTGGGCTTTGCGAAACGTGACGCCATCCCCTGCAATCGCGCCGCTACGGCGCCGCTCGGACTGTCGCCATCGCCTGTGAGATGGGATATTCGTCCGCTGACGCGACAGCTTTATGCTCGCCCTGCGTGATCGCACAATAGGCCCAATATGGCGACGACGCCATCGCAGACCGGCTCCGATCGTCTGGCGCTCATCATCATGGGCGTCTCCGGCAGCGGCAAGACGACGGTCGGCTTGCGGCTTGCGGAAACATGCGCCCTCGATTTCGTCGACGGCGACGATCTTCATTCGCCGGAGGCGCGGGCCAAGATGGCCAGCGGCGCGCCGCTCAACGACGAGGACCGCTGGCCCTGGCTCGACCGGATTGGCGCGGCGCTCGCCGATCCGGAGAAACGTCCCGCAGGCCTCATCGTCGCCTGCTCGGCGCTGCGCCGCGTCTATCGCGACCGATTGCGCGCCCGCGCCGGGCCTGCCTTGCGCTTCCTGTTTCTGGCGGGCGACAAGGCGCTCATGCGTGAACGCGTCGGCCGCCGCAAGGGCCACTACATGCCGGCTTCGCTGGTCGACAGCCAATTCGCCGCGCTGGAAGACCCGCGCCGCGAAAGCGACGTCGTAACGCTGGCCGCCGACGCCGATCTCGACGCGGCTCTGCCGGATACGCTCCGTCGTCTCGGCGGCGGATGGGCCCGCTTCGGCGACGCGCGCTGAACAGCGTCGGCCACGATCGTCCCGATCAATGCCAGTCAAGGCTGGGAAGGTCCGGGCGCCGATGCGCCCAAGGCCTCGCTTTTTCGAAGGCGGCGGCGGCTTTGATGAGCAGCGCGTCCGCGCCGCATCGCCCGACAAGCTGTAGACCGATCGGCAGACCCGCGGCGTCGAAGCCGCAGGGGAGGCTGACGGCCGGGTTGCCGGTCAAATTGAACGGCATCGTATAGGGGTACCAGGCGCCGCGAAGATTCGGCGTCGACTCGCCGTCGATATCGATCGGGCCGAAGAAATCCTGATCGATGGGCAGCGCCGTGCGCGACAAAGTCGGCATGGCGACGATATCGCAGGTCTCGAACCACGACTGGATCTGACGGAAAAGTCGCGTCCGCGCAAAAATCGCAGCGTAGAGATCGGCGGCCGAATAGTCCTTCGAACTGTCGAATTGCCGAAGGAACGTCGGACACATGATGTCGCGATGGTCTCGTACCCGGTCGCCATATTGGGCTCTGCGATAGGCGCTGTTGATGACGTACCAAAGCGGCTCCGGGTTTTCGAAATCGCCGACATGCTCGAGCGTTTGCGCGCCGAGCGTGGCGAAGGTCCCGATCGCCGCCTCGCAGGCGGCAAGAACTTCGGCGGCGACCCGCAAATTGCCGAGGCGCGGGCGCCACGCGATCTTCACG
>DASZFX010000311.1:0-7595 GCA_035939375.1 Roseiarcus sp. | reverse complement strand
CGGGCCTGAATTCGAAGGTTTCGTCCGCTGAAATTGGCCTAAGAGACCGGTGGAGGACCGCTTAGGGTTGGTTTGAGCCTGTCGAAGAGCCAACCCCAGTCCGCTATTGACGAAGACTTGGGGGTCCGCTGCCGCCAATCTCCACGCGCGGAAACTTCTCCATCGCCGCCGCCATGGTCTTCACGGTGGCATCGCCGTGAGTATCCCCACGGTCCTCGGCGCTTGCCCTTAGATCGCATCAAGCACGCGCGGCAGTATTGAGCCAAATTGCCCAATAGGCCGCCGTCCCGCTCTTCGACCAAGTCGCCCACATGGATGCCAATGCGGAATTCGATGCGGTTCGGTCTTCGTCCGCGCTAGCGCATCGGATTCGCAATTTGAATCGCAGAGGCTCTGTGGAAACGAACGCCAACGCCACGGGCCGCCATTGTTTGGAACAGTGACCGGAACGCGCCGGCCGAAAGATCTGTCAAGGGCGCGCTTTGCGCGCCGCCGAAGGCGGCTAAAGCCCTTGACAGACCTTTCGGCCGGCGCACAGGAGCCCCTGTTCCAAACAATGGCGGCTTGCGCCTTCCGCCGCCCGCCAGGTGTGAGTTCATTTGGGGGTCCGATGCTCTAGATCGGGATGACGTCAGATCGAATTCGCCGCCGTCGCTGCGCGCGAAGCTGAACAATCCATAAAACCGCCGGCGCCGAATGGATTGCTTCGTCGCTTCGCTTCTCGCAATGACGTCGTGGAGCCTCGGCGCTGAACCATTTGCCGAAAAGCGCGAGGCCTCTCAACTGGCTCGCTCGGCTGGGCTCTCCTCCGAGGGCCGCAATGCTGTCCTGCCCGCGCCGAACGCCGCGACCCTTGCGCGCATTCTGCCGATGTCGAGAAGATAGGCGAGCGCCGCATAGGACGGGAGGCCGAGACCGACTTGCGCCGCCAGCGCCGTTGCGCCCGGCGCACGCGCGCGCAGCGGCATGACGATGAACGCCATGACCGCCGTCGCCAGCGCGAGCGAAGCGAGATCCCGCCACGCAGGCCAATGCGGACGCGCCGCAACCGCCAGCGCGATCCCGGTCATGAGACCGACGACCTGTGCGCCGCTTTGCGCCTGGGCCAGCCACAAGCCATCGGCGCCGCGCGGCAGGGAAAGGATGAGTAACCCGTCCGCGCCGCAAGCCGCCAGCGCCACGATGATCATCGGCATTGGACGTTTGGCGATCTGGAAGATCGGCGAGATCGCATATTGCAAGAGCGCATAGGCGACGAGGCCGGGCAGCATCGCGGTCAGATAATGTGCGAAAGGCCCGCGAAAGGCTTCCGGCACGATCAGCGCCTCGAAACTCGGCATGACCAGCCAGAGCCCGACGCCGGTCGGCAGGATGACCGCCAGCACCGTGGTCATATTCTCGGCGAGCTGCGCGCGGGCCCGCGCCGGGCCATGCGCCTCGTCGGCGCGCACCGCCAGTTGAAACAGCAGCACGTCCAAGGTCGAGGCGATAGCCGCCAGGACTCGGACGCCGATGTCGTTGGCGAGCGAGAATTGTCCCGTCTCGCCGAAACCGAAAAGGCTGCTGACGATCATGCGATTGGCGAGAGGAATGAGCTGGGAGAGGATTCCGGCGCCGACGAAAGGAAGGCCATAGGCCATGAAGCTCCTGGCCAGGTTCCAGCGCCCATAATTTGCGGAGGCGCCGCGATCGATGAGCGGTCGTCCCGCGGAGATCAGAGCGCCCGCGACGCTAAGCGTGACGCCGGCCAGCGCCAGCGCCGCCGAGCCGAACCACCAGGCGCCGCCGACCGTCAGAACGAGGCCAAGCAGGTTCTTGACGATGATGATCCTCGTATAAGTCTTGTCCAGAAAGCGGGCGCGGGCGAGTGCGGTCGAATAGTCATAGAGCCCGCTGGCGACGCCGGTCGCCGCCGCGATAGCGAGCAGGTCCGGCGAGATCGGCGCTTCGACGCCGGACAAAGCGATGGCGAGGACGATGAGGCTGACGAGGAAGGCCAAAGCCGCAACGCAATCGTCAAGCGTCGCGCGCACTTCCGGCCGCTCGAGTCGTACGCGCTCCGAATAGAAGCGAACGGCGGAAAGCCGAATCCAGTCGAAACCGGCCGTGTTGAGCACGACCGCGGCGGCGAATGCTATGGCGAAGCGGCCGTATTCGGCCGGGCCAAGGAATTTCGCGACGAGCAGGCCGACCAAGAAATTGGCCAGCGCGTTCGAAGCAAAAGCAATACCGACGATCATCAATCCGGCCTGTCGGCGGCGAGCGCCGCCCGCGCGGCGCAACGCCGCTCCGTCCCATTGCTAGCGGAGGGGCGATAAGAAAGTCTTGATGGCCTGGATCGACGCCGGCAAGAACGCTCAGGCTGACGCTTCGAGCCGCGCGCAGAAGGCTTCAAAGGCGCCTGTGTCTGAATATGCCTTTTGGGTGCCGCGCCGCGTCACCGAATCGGCGGCGTAACGAACCGCCAAATTCAGCGCCTCTTCGACGCCCAGGCCCGCCGCGCTATAGCGGGCGAAACTGCCGACAAAAGCGTCGCCCGCCCCGGTCGTGTCGACCGGCGCGACCTTGACCGACGCAATGCGCTTCGTCTGGGACGGCGAGGCCAAAAGCGCGCCGCGCGACCCCATCGTGACGATGACCGTTCCCATGCCCTTTGCGAGCAGGCTCTTGGCCGCCGCTGCGATCTCCGCTTCGCTGTCCACCGGCATGCCGGTGAGGATCGCAAGCTCGGTCTCGTTGGGCGTGAAGAAAGTCACGTCTTGAATTTGCCGAAGGTCCAAATCCGGGGTCGCCGGCGCGGGATTGAGCAAGGTCCTGACGCCATGCCGCTTGCCGAAAGCGATGGCCGCATAGACCGTCTCGAGCGGCACTTCGAGCTGCAAAAGAATGAGATCGCAGGTCTTCAGATCATCGCCCGCGCCTTCGACATCGGCGGGCGACAGATCGGCGTTGGCGCCCTTGACGATCAGGATCGAGTTCTCGCCGGAAGGCTCGACCATGATCGGCGCGACGCCGCTCGAACGGCCCTTGACGCGCTGGACGTGCGTGGTGTCGACGCCGAAGCTGGCGAGGTTCTTGATCGTGTTGTCGGCGAACATGTCGTCCCCGACCTTGGTCACCATGATCACGGCGGCGCCGAGTTTGGCAGCCGCCACCGCCTGATTGGCGCCTTTGCCGCCATGGCCCATTTCGAAGCTCGGCGCTTCGATGGTCTCGCCTTTGCCCGGCATGCGAGAAACATAGGTGATGAGGTCGACCATATTGCTGCCGACCACGGCGATGCGCGGCGTCTTCTGCGTCGTCATGACCTAAGGGCCCTCGATGCTCCTGGCGACGTTCGCCGTATGAGCGGCGTCGACATAGCCGACATGGGTACGAAACGAAGCCTTGGCCCCGCCGGAGAGGCTTCGCACATTCCCTTTGCGTTTCTCAGCGAGGTAGCCTTCAGGCTCGCACGTCGCCGGCATGGCGAAAGCCGCCACGCGCTGATCGCTATTGGCGAGAACCCAACGGATCGTATGCGGCATGGCTTTCATGTCCCACTCTATCGTAAATCCGTCGCCTTCGCGCCGCAGCATCATGAAATGGACGAACCCGTCGGCGCCGGGCTTCAGACCCTTGATGTAGAAGACCTGTTCGGGATCATATCGCTGTGGCTCGTCGAGATGCTCCATGCGGGCGGGGTTCTTGGCAAGTTCATCGAGGAGCGCGCGATAGTCCGGCGTCGGCGTGACGTGACCTGGAACCGCCGTGCGGGTCACCACATGGTCAGGCGTAAAAGGGACGGGTTGCACGATGCGCGCCCCTTCCGCGAAAGCGAAATTGACGTGGCAGAGGTACATCAGGTCCATCGGGCTCGCCGAGAGGTTCTCGACTTCCATGACGATGTCGCAGCCGGTCTCTTCGAGCCGGAGCGCGACGCGGGGCGTTGCGCGGTAATGCGCGCCGAAGCCCATCGCATATTCGCGGACGCCGGTGACTGCGATCCATGGCCCTTTCTCATCGCTCCCGCAGGCGATTCCAGCCTCGTCCATTTCCGCGCAGGGCATTTCGCCGTGCAAGGGATGGGTGTCTTGCGGCGACGGCACGCCGTTGCACAACAGGCCGGCGTGATAGGCAAGGCAGCCGTAAGTCTCGACAATAACCTTGGCCGGGCGCGGCTCGCGGAACATGCTTTGCATCGCCAGTTCGACGCCGTCGAAAGTCGCGCTCCACACGATCTGGCCCATATAGGGCAAGACCACCACAGCGCCGCGCCGGTTCGACAACCGGATCGCCTCGATGCCGGTGTCGAAGCGAAAAAGGCTCGCCTGAAGCCCGCCGTAACCGACCGCGTTTCGCTCCTTGGCGTCGAAGCTCGAACGGCTCAGCGTGATTTCGGCGATCGCCCCTTCCCTCGGCACCTGGACGTCCTCCCTCCGAACGGCGGCGCGCTTTCGCTGCTCTCCCGCCTCAAGCCGGGCGACGCGCGCCGATCCATATTGGTTCAGGATTTGGCGTCCCGTCCAGTCGTCCTGGCGAAGGCGGGCGGAGGGCCGTCCCCGCGCGATGATCCCTCCTTCAGTCGACGCGGCCGCGCGCCGTCACCGCGATCGTCTCGACGACCGTCTCGCCGGAGACGAGCGTAACTTTGTCGAACAGGTTCGAAACCACGCAGGCGTGATTGGGGATGATGCGCAGCCGCTCGCCAATCGCCGGCTTGCGCCCACCAGCCGAAAGATCGATCACGCCGTGCTCCTCGCTGAGCGAGCGGATCACGGCGCCCTCATAGCCAAGGACAAGCCCGAAGCCGTCGAGGCCGAGCGTGTCGCTGGTCAGCGTCTTTGAGCCGGCGTCGATCACCGCGCGGCTCTCGGTGGGACGGCTGACGACAGTGGCAAGGACCGTCAGCGCGCAATCATCCTGCGCGCCTGCGCCCTTCGCGACCTGATAGCGGTCGAGGTAAATATAGGTGCCGGGACGATGCTCCGTTGCGGCGGCGACGTCGCCGGCGCGCGCCATATCCGGCGTGCCGCCATTGGAGACGATCGACGGCGCCAGGCCGTTGCGCTTCAGGAGGGCGACGGCCGCAGTCAGCCAGGCGGCGTTCGCCTCCACCTTGCCCGCCGCGGGATAGGTCATCAAACCGGCGAAGACGAGGCCGGGCGAAGCGTCGATGGCGCGGGCCAGGGCGAGCGCCTCCTCTGGAGTTTGCACGCCGCAGCGGCCCATGCCCGTGTCGCATTCGACCAGGACGGGCAGCGGACGCGGTGCGGCGGAGAAGGCGCGCGACAGGCCGGCGACGGTCGTCTCGCTGTCGGCGGTCACCGAAATGTTCACCCGATCGGCGAGGGCGCGAAGGCGGGCGAGCTTGCGCTCGCCAAGAATATTATAGGGAAGAAAAATGTCCTTGACGCCGGCGTCGGCCATGACTTCGGCTTCGCCAAGCTTCTGGCAAGTGATGCCGACGGCGCCGAGTTCGACCTGACGCAATGCGAAGCGCGGGATCTTGTGCGTCTTGATGTGCGGTCTGAGCCTAAGGCCGCGGGCGTCGGCAAAGGCCTGCGCACGCTTGAGATTGGCTTCGACCCGGTCGAGATCGATCAGGACGCAGGGCGTATCGAGATTTGCAATGTCCATCGTTTCCAACCTCCTTGGCGCTCTTTGATCACAATCGACCCTTCGGCGAAAGGCGTCGCGGCCCGCCGGGTTCCGACGATCCGACGCCCATGGAATTGTGCCGCCGCCGATCCTCGAAGAACGGCCTTGACCGGCTGGCTCGTCGCCTTCGATAAGTCGCCATGCGCATTTTCACGGCGTCTCTCGCCACCGAAACCAACACGTTTTCGCCCGTGCCGACCGATCGGGCGAGCTTCGAGACGGCGTTTTACGCCGGCCCGGGTCAGCATCCGCCGACCCCGACTTTGTGTTCGGCCCCGATCGTCGTGTTGCGCCGCCGGGCGCGCGAGGAAAGCTTCACCCTCATCGAGGGCTCCGCCGCCTGGGCCGAGCCCGGTGGATTGTTGCAGCGCAAGGCCTATGAAGAACTGCGCGACGAAATCCTTGGCCAACTGCGCGCGGCGCTACCGGTCGACGGCGTCATTCTGGGGCTGCATGGCGCGATGGCGGCGCAGGGCTATGACGATTGCGAAGGCGACCTTCTCGAGCGCATGCGCGCCATTGTCGGCCCGCAGGTTCTCATCGCGGCCGAACTTGATCCCCACAGCCATCTGACCAGGAAGCGCGTCGCCAAGGCCGACATCCTTGCCGCATTCCTCGAATTCCCGCACACCGATTTCGTCGAACGCGCCGAGCATGTGGTCGATCTGGCGCTTCGTACTTTACGCGGCGAAATCAAGCCGGTCATGTCCGCTTTCGATTGCCGGATGATTGACGTATTTCCGACCAGCCGCGAGCCGATGCGCGGCTTTGTCGATCGTATCCGCGCCTTGCAGGGATGCGACGGCGTACTCTCCATCTCCCTCATCCACGGCTTCATGGCCAGCGACGTGCCGGAACTCGGAACGCAGGTTCTGGTCATAAGCGATGGAGACGCAGAAAAGGCGGCGGCGCTCGCGCGCAAGCTCGGCATGGAGGTCTTCGCCATGCGCGGGCGCACCGCCATGCCCATGCTCGGTATCGAGGCCGGCCTCGACGCCGCGCTTGCCTCGGCGGCGAAAAAAACCGGCAAGCCGGTCGTGATCGCCGACGTCTGGGACAATCCCGGGGGCGGCGTCGCCGGCGACGGCACGCTGATCCTCAGGCGCCTTCTCGATCGCGGGATCGACGATGTCGCCGTCGCGACGATCTGGGACCCGATCGCCGTCGCTTTCTGCCTCGCCGCCGGCGAAGGCGCGAGGCTGCAACTGCGCTTCGGCGGCAAAGCTGGGCCGGACGGCGGCGCGCCCATCGACGCCAGGGTCCAGATCATCAAGGCGACCCCGCAATCCTGGCAGAGTTTCGGGGCGAGCCGGGTGAAGCTCGGGCCGACGGCGCTGGTGCGGCTCGAAGGCTCAGCCGTCGAGGTGATTCTCAACACCAACCGCACCCAGACGTTCGAACCGGATTTTTTCTCAAATCTCGGTCTCGACCCGATGAGCAAGGCGTTGCTCCTCGTCAAATCGACCAATCATTTTTATGCCGGCTTCGCCCCGATCGCCGCGGATATCATCTATATCGACGCTGGCGCTCCCTACCCTTCCCATCCGCGTGAGACGAACTACCGAAAACTCGCGCGCGAAATCTGGCCGAGGGTCGAGAACCCGCACGCGCTTTGAGAGCGCAAGGCGCGGGCTGCCGCTCGCGTTTAATCGGCTTTTAACCGCAATCCTCCACTCTGAGGCGGTCCCCGGCTCGCCGCGCGGCCGAAAAAGCGTGTGTGTACTGCGGGGCGATCAGGAGTTGAGTGTCCATGAGCAGCGTTCCCGCCGACAAACCGCCTTCCGCTCCCGCCACGATCGAACAGAGCGCCGGACCGAGCCGGCTTCTCTCCCGACTCTATCGCGACGTCGGTCTCGCCGCCGTCGCGGCGGAGTTGCGACTGCCGGCGCGCGCCATGGATCTCGAGACCGCCTTCGCCATCGAGCGCGGCGCTGCTCTTTTGAGGAATCGGCGCA
>DASZFX010000310.1:0-3060 GCA_035939375.1 Roseiarcus sp. | reverse complement strand
GGGTCAAACGCATGCCGAAAAAGGAGGCCGAGGCGCTGGCGATGAGGCTGCTCACGCGGGTGAAGATTCCAGAGCAAGCCGCAAAATATCCCGGTCAACTCTCCGGCGGCCAACAACAGCGCGTCGCCATCGCCAGGGCTTTGTGCATGAGCCCCAAAATCATGCTGTTCGACGAGCCGACCTCGGCGCTCGATCCGGAAATGGTCAAGGAAGTGCTGGATACGATGGTCGGCCTTGCACAGGACGGCATGACCATGATCGTCGTCACCCATGAAATGGGTTTCGCGCGTCAAGTCGCCGACCGCGTCGTCTTCATGGACAATGGCGAGATCGTGGAGATCAATGCGCCGGCCGAATTCTTCGGCCGTCCGCGCCACGAGCGGACGAAATTGTTTCTCAGCCAGATTCTGCGATGATTGTGGAAGTCTTGGGCCTGCCGCGCCCGTGAACCACGGTTTGGCTCGCGGGGGCGCCTATCTTCGACCGCGCCGAAGCCTTATCCTTTCAAGCGTCAATCCGAGGAGGCGGCAATGACCCCCATGACAACTCGACGCATCATCATCGGCGTGATCCCGCTGGTCGCAGCCCTGTGGTCCGGCTTTTCGCTGGCCGCGCCGAAGAAATTCACCGTGGCTCTTACCGGCGCCGAACAAGTCCCGCCGGTGCAGACATCCGGCTCCGGCAAGGCCGACCTGACCTATGATCCCGCCAACCGAAAGGTGGTTTGGTCGATCACTTACACCGGTCTTTCCGGGCCCGTCACCATGGCGCATTTCCACGGGCCGGCGGCTGCCGGCAAAAACGCCGGCGTGGCGGTCTGGCTGACGCGGCAGGGCGCCCCGGTGGGCGGCGACATCAAGGGCGGCGCCACGCTGACCCCGGAGCAGGCCGAGCAATTCGCCGCGGGTCAATGGTACATCAATCTGCATACCAAAGATCATCCCGACGGCGAGATTCGCGGTCAAGTCGCCCCGCCCAAGGACTGATGGGTCGGTCGCATCGCCAGGCTCGCGCGGACACGCTCGAGCCTGGGCAGGCGCGTGACCTTTAAACGCGGCGCCGCTATGATCGAAAGATCAGGCGCCCGGGCCGGCGCTCGCCTCTTGCGGGAAAGATGATGACCGTCCATCCCAATTCCATCGCCGCGCGCGACATCGCCTATTATTTCCACCCCGCCACCAACGCTCGCCGCCATGAGGCGATCGGGCCGATGGTCATCGAACGCGGCGAGGGGGTGCGCGTCTATGATGATCAGGGCAAGGATTATATCGAGGGCTTGGCGGGCCTGTGGAGCGTCGCCGTCGGCTTTGGCGAAGAGCGCCTCGCCAAGACGGCCTATGAACAGATGCGCAAGCTGCCCTACTATCATTCCTTCTCGCATAAGTCGCACCCGTCCGCGATTGCGCTGGCGGAGCGGCTCGTGCGCATGGCGCCCGGCAAGCTCTCGAAGGCGCATTTTACCTCCTCGGGTTCGGAGGCGAATGATTTCGCGATCAAGCTGATCTGGTACTACAACAACGCTCTTGGACGAACGCAGAAGAAAAAGATCATTTCGCGTCAGCGCGCCTATCACGGCGTCTCTATCGCTTCGGCGAGCCTGACGGGCCTGCCCGCCTTTCAACGCGACTTTGATCTGCCGCTCGGCTTCGCGCGCCATGTCTCATGCCCACATTTCTGGCGAGGCGCCAAACCTGGCGAGAGCGAAGAGGATTTCGCAACTCGCCTCGCCGTCGAGCTCGAAGAGACGATCCGCAGCGAAGGCGCGGACACGGTGGCCGCCTTTATCGGCGAGCCCGTGATGGGCGCAGGTGGCGTCATTCCGCCGCCGTCGACCTATTGGGAAAAAATACAGGCCGTATGCCGGCGTCACGACGTGCTCGTCGTCGCCGACGAAGTCATTACCGGTTTCGGGCGCACTGGCCGCATGTTCGGCTCGAACTATTACGACATCGCGCCCGACGTGCTCGTCGTCTCGAAGGCGCTGACCTCATCCTATGTGCCGCTGTCGGCGGTGGTCTTCAGCGACAAAATCTATCAGGCCGTCGCCGACAACTCGGCCAAGATCGGCGTCTTCGCGCATGGCTTTACCGCAAGCGGCCATCCGGTGGCGACTGCGGTCGCGCTCGAAAATCTCGACATCATCGAGGAGAGGGGCCTCGTCGCCAACGCCGCCGCGCTCAGCCCGCATTTCCTGTCGAAGCTCAAGCAATTCGCCGATCATCCCTATGTCGGCGAAGCGCGCGGCGTCGGTCTCATCGGCGCCCTGGAGCTCGTCGCCGACAAGGCCAGCAAAGCGGCCTTCGCGCAGCCGGGCGCGGTCGGCGGCAAACTCGCCGAATTCTGCCACGAAGAGGGCCTGATCATTCGTGCAATCGGCGAGATTATCGCCTTCTGTCCGCCGCTGGTCATCACATCGAGCGAGATCGACGAGATGTTCGCTCGCTTCGCCAGAGCGCTCGATCGCTTGCCGCTCGATTTCGCCAGGGCGGCCTAAGGAGAGAGGTCAGGCGGCGCGCGGCGACCGCCGCACGGGGTTTCGCGCGCCGTCGCTCGGCCAGCGGCCGACCCGATCGCCACGCGTATGTTCGGCGAGCGCCGCGAGATAGGTCTCGCGCGATACCGTCTCGAAGGCTTCGGCGCAGGGCGCTGCGGCGCCGGCGGCGCATTCGACGAGGGCGAAGTCCCAGTCGCGCAGACATTGTGCGAGGCGGGCTAGGCCCGCTTTGGCCGCCTCGGCTTCGCGCGAAAAGACGCGCTCCAGAACAAAGACGCGGCCGACGGCGAGGCCGTAGCCGCCGCCGACGATGCGCCCGTTCTCGTCGCGGACTTCGAACGTATGGGCATAGCCGGTATCGAAAAGTTCAGCGAAGGCGGTGGCGAGACGCTCAGGCGTGAAGCTCGCGCAGTCGCTGCGACTGGCGCTGGCGGCGAGAATGGAATCGACGTCGCGATCGAAAGTCACGCCATATCGCGCCTGGCTTGTCGTGCGCAGGAGCGGACTCAGCGCCAGCGCCGCCGGCTGGGCGGTGAGCCGGCTCGGCGGACAGTGCCAGGCGATCG
>DASZFX010000309.1:0-4900 GCA_035939375.1 Roseiarcus sp. | reverse complement strand
CCCGCCCGACATCATGTCGTGGCCGCGCGGCTCGAAACAGAGGCTCGTGCGGATCCAATCGAAGCGCTGGAGAAAATCCTGGCGGCGCTCCGACATGTCGGCGCCTTTGAGAAGCGGCGCGCCGCCGGCGACCAGGCGCACTGGATTGCCGGCGGTGTGACCGTCGATGCAGAAGAACGTATGGCGCATGGGTCTCTTCAGGCCGCCTCGCGCAGGGTGAGATTCGGACGCGTCGCCGCGGCCTTTTCGACCATGGCGATCACTTCGGCGCGGCGGGGGCCGGCGAGCGGCAAACGCGGCATGCGCACCCGCTCCGAGCCGCGGTTCATAATCTGCTCGGCGAGCTTGATCGACTGTACGAGGTCATGCTCGGCGTCGAGATGAAGCAAAGGCATGAACCAGCGATAGATGCGGCGCGCCATGGCCCAATCGCCGCGATCGGCGGCTGCGACCAGCGCCACGGATTCCTCCGGAAAGGCGCTGGTGAGGCCCGACACCCAGCCCTTGGCGCCGAGCATCAGGCCTTCGAGCGCGATGTCGTCAAGGCCCGCAAAGAGATCGAAGCGATCGCCGAAAGCGTTGGCGAGATCGGTGAAGCGGCGCGGATCCGGCGCGCTTTCCTTGATCGCCTTGATGTTTTGCACGTCTTCGAGCGCGCGGAGCGTCTCGACGCCGATGGCGACGCGATAGGCCGGCGGATTGTTGTAGAGCATGATCGGCAACGACGTCGCCTGCGCCACAGCGCGGAAATGGGCGACGAGCTCTGCATGGGTCGGCACATAGACCATGGCCGGCAGGACCATCAGGCCGTCGACGCCAAGCGCCTCGGCGTCGCGGGCGAAGGCGATCGCCCGGCGGGTGTCGAATTCCGAAACGCCGACGACGACGGGCGCGCGATGGTTCGCGACCTCGACCGCGGCTTTGACGATGGTCCGCTTTTCGTCCGGATCGAGAGAATTGTTCTCTCCGCAGGTGCCCAGCAGGATCAGACCATTGACGCCGTCTTTGACGAGAGCGTCGAGGCCGCGCTGGGTCGCCGCGACGTCAACCGCCAAATCCGCCGTAAATTGCGTGGTCGCCGCCGGGAACACGCCGCGCCAGCCCGTCGTCATGTGATTCTCCATCTCAAATCGTATACGATATACGATATATGAAAGGCAACCTTTGTCAAGAGGCGCCAGTGGCGAATACGACGCGGCGGCGACCGCCCGGCCGGGATGGGCTAGAATCGCCTGCCGACGGGCGAACGAGGAGAGACCGATGGGCCAAAAGAATGAGGGCGCGGAGCGTCCCGCCCCTTGCGCGATCGTGCAGGCCGGGGCGGCTTTCATCGGCAAGCAGGGTCTTTCCTATGCGCCGGGAATTTCGGCCGAGACGGTCGGCGCCAAGGCCCTCCATCTGCAGCTCATCACCATCCCGCCCGGCGGGCGCGCCAAGGCGCATAAGCATGAAGCCCACGAGAGCGCGCTCTATGTGTTGAGCGGCGAAGCAGGCATGTATTTTGGCGAGAGGCTGCAGCAGCATCTGACCGCGCGCAACGGCGACTTTCTCTATATCCCGGCCAATGTGCCGCATCTGCCGTATAATTCCAGCGCCACCGCTCCTTGCGTCGCGGTGATCGCTCGCACCGACCCCAACGAACAGGAAAGCGTTGTGCTCCTGCCGGAGCTCGACGCGATTCACGCCTGACGCGAACAAGCGTGGCCGGCGCCCTCAATCCAACGTTTCGCGATAGAACCACACCGCAACGCCGATCGCGCAGAGCGTGAACAAGGCGATCGGCCAGAGTTCCGGCGCGATCTCGGTCCAGCCGTTCCCTTTCAGGAGAATGCCGCGCACGATGCGCATGGCATGGGTGGTCGGAAAGATCTGGCCGGCCCATTGCGCCCAGAGCGGCATGCCGCGGAACGGGAACATGAAGCCCGACAGGAGGAAGGACGGCAGCAGCGTGAATTGGGCGAGCTGCGTCGCCTGCATCTGATTGGCCGAGATCGTCGAAAAAGTGACGCCGAGCGCGAGATTGCCGCCGATGAAGAGGCCGAGCGCCGCCAGCAGCAAGGGGATCGAGCCGCGGATCGGCAATTGGAAGAAGAGGGTCGAGGCGATGAGGATCAGCGCCACCTGGACATAGCCGATCGTGAGATACGGCGTGATCTTGGCGAGCATCACTTCGATCGGCCGCACCGGCATGGCGAGGAGATTCTCCATAGTGCCGCGTTCGCGCTCCCTGGTGATCGACAGCGTCGTCACAAAGAGGGTCGAGAAGGTCAGCACGATGCAGATGAGGCCGGGCACGATATTGAGCACCGTCAGCTGTTCGGGATTGTAGCGGGCGTGGATGACGAATTGAAACGCCGGGTTCTGCGGCTGGCTGCGGCGGATCGGCGGCAGATCGCGCTGCAAGGCGGCGTTGAGCGAAGCGAGCGCCGCCGTCGCATTGCCGATCGCGGAAGGATCGGTCGCGTCCGCATCGACCAGGATCGACGGCTGCTCGCCGCGGTCGACGCTGCGGTCGAAACCCGGCGGAATCTCGATCACGAAAAGAAAGTCGCCATTGGCGAGGCCCTCGTCGGCCTCGGCTTCGGTCGCGAGCGGGGTGACATTGTAGTAGCCGGAGTTCTTCAGCGCCGCGACGATGGTGCGCTCATATTTGGAATGGTCGGTCGTCAGAAGCCCGGTCGGCAGGTTCTTCGGGTCGGAATTGATCGCATAGCCGAAGAGGAACAATTGCATGATCGGAATGGCGATGATGATGCGCAGCGTCATCGCGTCGCGGCGGACCTGAATCCATTCTTTCTTCAAGAGCGCAGCGAGACGACGCCAGGATAGAGCGCTCATGAGGCGGCCTCCGGGCGCGTCGGTCTGAACCATGTACCTACCCGAAGATACTTGGGCCGGGTTCCCTCATTGTTTGCATGGCGAAGCGGAGCGCGAGAGGAATTCGAAGTCAAGGATGCGCGAAGCGCACCGCCTTCGGCGGCGGCCCTTCGGGCCGTCCCTGAGTTTGAATTCCTCTCGCGCATAATGGCCGCCAAGCAATCAATGAGAGTTTGGCGCTGCGGCCAGCGGCGCCTTGCTTGCCTTTGAATCGGCAGAAATCGCTTCGCGCTGAATTCCAAAACGCCCCTCATGAGGCGGCCTCCTTCACGCTCAACATATGGATGAAAACATCCTCGAGCCTCGGCTCGACCTCGCTCCATTTGAGATTGCCGTCGACCGAATGGATGGCCCGCTCCAGCGCTTCGCGGTTCGTTCCAGCGACATGCAGGGCCCGGCCGAAGACGGCGGCCGCTTCGACGCCTTCGGTGCGGCGCAAGGCGCGCGCGGCCTCGTCGACCCCTTCGCCCGTCGCCTCATAGGTGACGAGCCCAGCTTGACGCGAGACCTCGTCGGCGCCGCCTTCGACGACGATGCGGCCGTTGGCGAGATAGACGATGCGGTTGCAGCGCTCGGCCTCGTCCATGTAGTGGGTCGAGACCAGTACGGTCAGGCCTTCTCCGGCCATGTCGTGGATGAGATCCCAGAATTCGCGCCGCGCCTTGGCGTCGACGCCGGCGGTCGGTTCGTCGAGCAGCAGCAATTTCGGCTCGTGCAATACGCAAGCAGCGAGCGCGAGGCGCTGCTTCCAGCCGCCGGAAAGCTCGCCCGCCAATTGGTCGCGGCGATCGGCGAGGCCCATGCGCTTCACAATGTCGTCGACCGCCTCGCGACGGTTCTTCATCTCATAGACGGCGGCGACGAAATCGAGATTCTCGAAGACGGTGAGGTCTTCGTAAAAACTGAATTTCTGCGTCATATAGCCGACGTGGCGGCGGATCAGCGGCGCTTGGCGGATAATGTCGAGACCGATGCATTGGCCCTCGCCGGCGTCCGGGACGAGCAGGCCGCAGAGCATGCGGATCGTCGTCGTCTTGCCGCTGCCGTTGGCGCCGAGGAAGCCGCAGATCTCTCCCTCTTTGACCCTAAGCGACAGACCTTCGACGACCTTGCGCGCGCCGAAGCTCTTGCGCAAGCCGCGTACGTCGATGACCGGCGCGGTCATCGTGACGCCGTTGGCACGCCAGCGGCGAGCGGGCGCAGGGTCACCGGCTGGCCCGGATTGAGGAGCCCCGCATCCTCGGGCCTCGGCCGGGCCTCGGCGAGAAAGACGAATTTCGCCCGCGCCGATTCGCTGTAAATCACGGGCGGGGTATATTCGGCCTGCGGCGCAATGTACGAGATCGTTGCGGTCAGATCGGCGCGACAGGAATCGCAGGCCAGCGCGACCTCCTCACCCGGGTGGATGGTTGCAAGATCCGGCTCGGGGACGAAGAACCGTATGTAGATATTCTGCGGCGGCAGGATCGAGACGACCGGCGCGCCGGCGGCGAGCGTCTCGCCGGGCTCGGCCAACACGTCGGCGATCACGCCGGTCGCCGGCGCGACGACGTGGCGCTGATCGAGGCGCCAGCGGGCCATCGCGAGAGCGGCTTCGAGCGCCTCGACCGCCGACGATTGCGCCTTGATCTCGTTCTCCCGGCCCATCGGCGCGTGCAATTGGGCGAGCGCCTGCTGCGCCGCCGTCACCCTCGCGTTGCCGGAGCGCAGATCCGCTTCTTCCTGGTCGACGAGTTGCACGGTGGCCGCGCCCGTCTTCAGCAAGGAGCGATTGCGATTGAGGTCCGCGAGGGTCTTGTCGCGCGCCGCTTCGGCGTCAGCGAGATTGGCCTCGGCCTGGGCGATTTCCGTCGGCTTGCCGCCGCTCCGCAAATTGGCGAGTTGATCGCGCGCCTGTCCCAATTGCCGCGCGACCTGATCGACCGCGGCTTTGTCATTCGCATCGTCCTGGTCGAACAGCGGCTCGCCTTTGGCGATCTTGTCGCCGCGCTGCACGTGAATGGCGACGACGAGCCCTTCCTGC
>DASZFX010000308.1:0-2717 GCA_035939375.1 Roseiarcus sp. | reverse complement strand
GCCGCGGCGCCCGCAAAGCTGTTGACACAATCGCGGCATATCAACGCGCCGGTCATGAGTCGTCTTGCGCCTCCCTTGCATTGAGGCGCTGGCGCGCTTGCATGACGCCCTCCGGGGCGCGGTTAACATCGGTGGCGAATGCGATCAGCAGAGCGTCGTTGGCGGCCAAATAATCGAGAACGGCGGCGAGAAACCCAGGCTCGGCCGCGGCGGAGCGCAGGTTTTGTGGACCAAGGCCGGAGACGGCCAGGAACCGCTGTAGCCGCTCGGCGTCTTGGGCGAGCCAAGAGAGCGCGGCGATGGCTGTCTCTTGCGCTTCGCCTTCGCCTGTGGATGATCCCGGCCTGCGGCTTGTGTACACGATCCAATTTCCCTTTCGTAAATTTCTCCGGGATAGTCTTCAGAATAGTCTTAAGGAAATTCCGGCCCCCGAGTGGCCTTTGGCGAAAAGTTAACGCTGCATCCGGAAGCGCCTATGCCAAAAACCGTGCTGATCGTAGAAGACAACGAGCTGAATATGAAGCTCTTCAACGATCTCTTGGAGACCCGCGGCTGCCGCGTCGTCCAGACGCGGCAGGGCGTCGAGGCGATGGACCTTGCCCGCAAGCACCGGCCGGACCTGATCCTGATGGATATTCAGCTTCCCGAGGTCTCCGGTCTCCAGGTCACCCAGTGGCTGAAGGACGACGACGAGTTGCGCGCCATACCCATCATCGCGGTGACGGCCTTCGCCATGAAGGGCGACGAGGAGAAGATCAGGCAGGGCGGTTGCGAAGCCTATCTCTCGAAGCCGATATCGGTCGCGAAGTTTTTCGAGACGGTCGACAACTTCCTGGGAGCCCGCTGACCCGATGACAGCCCGCATCCTCGTCGTCGACGACATAGAGCCGAACGTCAGATTGCTCGAGACGAAGCTGACGGCGGAATATTTCGACGTGCTCAGCGCGTCGAGCGGCCGCGAAGCGCTCCAGATGTGCGAGCAGGATTTGTGCGACATCGTCTTGCTCGATGTGATGATGCCGGGCATGGACGGGTTCGAAGTGTGCCGGCGCATCAAGACAAACCCGACGACGGCGCATCTGGCGGTCGTACTTATCACAGCGCTCGATCAGCCGGCCGACCGCCTGCGCGGGCTTGAAGCCGGCGCCGACGACTTCCTGACCAAGCCGATCGACGAAGTCGCCCTGTTGGCGCGCGTGCGCTCCCTCGTCCGCCTCAAGGTGGTGATCGACGAATTGCGCAATCGCGCCAATACGACGCTGACCTTGCGCGCGGAGGAAGAGAACGCCGCGCTTGCGAGCGAGGATGATCGGGGCGGCCGGGTTCTTCTCGTCGATGATCGCGAAGGTTCGGCCGAGCGCATCCTGCAGGCGCTGGGCGCGCGTCACGACGTCGTCGCCGAGGCCGACCCGCAGGAAGCCTTGTTCAAGGCGGCGGAAGACAACTACGATCTCTTCATCGTCAGTCTTGGCCTCGCCAATTACGACGGCCTCAGACTGTGCAGTCAGGTTCGCGCGCTCGAGCGCACCCGCCACCTGCCGATCCTCATCATCGCCGAAATCGAGGATCGCGAGCGCGTGCTGCGTGGGCTAGAGCTTGGCGTCAACGACTATCTGTCGCGGCCGATCGACCGCAACGAGTTGCTGGCGCGCGTGCGCATCCTTTTGCGCGGCAAGCGCTATGCCGACCGCCTGCGCGAAAAGGTGCAGCACTCGATCGAGCTTGCGATCGTCGATCCGCTGACCGGTCTGAACAATCGTCGCTTCCTCGAAAGTCACCTCGCCTCGACTTTGGAGCAGACGCGCGCGCGCCATAAGCCCTTGTCGCTGATGATCCTCGACATCGACCATTTCAAGCAGGTCAACGACACTTTTGGTCATCTCTGCGGCGACGAGGTGCTCAAAGGCTTCGCCGAGCGTATCCGCCGCGTCATTCGCGGCGGCGATCTTCTCTGTCGCCTTGGCGGCGAGGAATTCGTGGTCGTCATGCCGAATGTTCCGCTCGACGTCGCCCGGCGGGTGGCGGAACGAGCCCGCGCGTCGATCGAAGAAGCGCCTTTCGTCATCGACCGGAGCGGCAACGCGATCCGGATCACAGTCTCGATCGGTCTTGCCGAGCGCGGCCGCGACCTTGACGCCGAAGCGCTCTATCAGCGCGCCGACCGCGCGCTCTATCGCTCGAAGGCGGAAGGGCGCAATCGGGTGACGTCCGACGCGGCATGAGGCGGGTCAAACCACTCGGGCGCGCCGTCTCGTCATTGCGAGCCGTAGGCGAAGCAGTCCATGAACGGCTGTTCGTCGCAAGAGTTTCTGGATTGCTTCGTCGCTTCGCTCCTCGCAATGACGGCTGCGCTCCCTCGTCCTCTGCGGCTATCTCAGCATCGCCTTCTATGTCCTTTTCAAGGGCAGCCTCTATGGCATTCTCGGGCGCGTGACGAAACATTGAGCCGAGGCGGGCGTCCGAGCGGTCAATCCGAGCCCCAGCGGCGCGCGACGATCCAGATCAGAAAGACCTGGGCCTCGACCGGCATCTCGCTCGGCAGATCGACGATGGTCTCGCGATAGGGATTGTACGAAGTCGGCGAAATGTCGCCGACCTGAGAGTCGCCCAGAAGAAGAGCGAATTTCTTCGCCGTCAAACCGACGGCCTTTAGGGTCCAGACCTTGTCCCCAAATTTGACGGCAAATCGATTGACGAAGGGCGCCTGCTGCGCCGAG
>DASZFX010000307.1:0-1598 GCA_035939375.1 Roseiarcus sp. | reverse complement strand
TCCCGCGTCCCGCGTCCCGCGTCCCGCGTCCCGCGTCCCGCGTCCAATTGTAGCGCGGTATCCCTCTCGCTGCCAGCGTTGCACTGCCTCACCTGTCGCCACCTGCGCTCGCCCTCACGTCCCTTCGCCGCATGCGCACTGCCCGTGCGATCAACCGTCGAGGCGCGAAAGCATCGATCGTCGCCTTTTGCTCCGCGAAAGGACTCCTATTCTCCGACCTGGTCTTGGGAGGCTGCTTCATGCCTTTGACTCTTGATGCACCGGCCGAAAGCGCTCCCCCGCCGCCAATCGGTCGCGGCTCGCGCGGAAAGAACCTCGATGCGCGCCCCTCCGGCGCCACGCCCGCGCCGACGGGCGCGGGGCTGGAAGCGCTGGAACTGCCCTCCGAGAAAGGCGACCTCCCCTCACAGGTGGTTATTGTACCCCAGGTCGATGGGCGATGGGTCGTCGCTGCGGGCGATGCATTCGGCGCGGCCCGCGCCGTCAAGGGTGCGATGACGATCACGATCGAGCCGGCCTTCGAACACTTGTGCCCGCCCCTGACCAAGGGGGAGTTGGCCGCCTTGGCGGGCCAGGTTGTGGCCCTTGGGCGGTGCAAGGATCCCTTGCTCGTCTGGCGCCGCGGCGTCGTCTTCGTGCTGCTCGACGGGCATAATCGGCTCTGGATCTGCCTGGTGCTATTGCGCGCCGGCCATCCCATTCCATTCGCTCTTGAGATCCAGGAGTTTGCCGACGAGCAGGAAGCGCGGCGTGCGACGCGCGAGGCGCAGAGCGCGCGGCGCAACCTGAGCGACCTGGCGGCGGCCTATTTCCGCGGCAAGGAGTACCTGGCCCTGAAGGGCACTCAAGGCGGCGATCATAAGAGCAAATCAAAGGGACATAATGTCACTTTGATCCCAGGGACCAACGCCGCGGCGCTACTGGCCCAAAAATACGAGGTCGCCGAGCGGACCATCAAGCGCGACGGCGAGCTCGCCACGGCGGTCGACCTGGTCGTCGAAACGTGCGGCCGCCGCGCCGGCGATGCGATCATGGACCGCGACGGCGGCGTCACGTGCGCAACCGTCCTTTGGTTGGCCAAACTCGAACAGAGTGAAATGCGCAATGCCTTGGACGAGTACTTCGAGAAAGGCCGTTTTCCAAAACGTTCGAAGGACGAGCAGGACGACGAACAGATCGTCTGGCTGCGCACCGAGCCCCTCTCGCTCGCCGCGCGTCAACTCTTCGAGTTTTTGGGCCGGGCGCGCGCCAAGCAGTTCATCGGCGAGCCCAGCAAGCTTTGCGACGCGAATGGTCGACCAGCGGCCAAACGTCAAACGTCCAAGAAGCTCGGATCGAATGGTGGACGCGCCACGGCAAACAACGGTCGCGCCCAGCGGCCGAAAAGTTCAAGGAGACGCTCCAAGGCGCCTCGTTTTACCCGGAGAGGGGCACCCGCGAAGCGGGTCTGGCGACGGTGTTGTATTTCCCGAAATCCTTGCCGTGGAAAACGGATAATTGAGTGGAGCAATGGCCTCCCCCATGCCAGCGATGCGATCGCTGAAAGGAGGAAGTCATGTCAGAGTTCTCGCGTGCAGAGGAAGTGCTGTCATCGACAG